>JANYCG010000297.1 GCA_025360385.1 Burkholderiales bacterium
GAGGGGGTGTCGGCAAACAGGTTGATGTCCAGCCCAAAATCCGGCTCATAGGCCGCCGACGCCAGTACGTTCAGGGCGCTGGTGGTGTCGCCCGCCCGGAGCGCCACGTATTTGTCGATCCCCTCTTTGGGGGCCGGCAGGGTGTTGACATCGGCCCATTGCAATTGGGGCAAGGCGTCGATGGGGGCCTTCGCATCAGGCTGGTAATACAAGGCAAATTTGGCATTGGGTGCCACACGCAAGGCCATCAAAAACGCTTTGCGGCGGGCCTCGTCACTTTGGCCTGCATCTGGTTTAAAGGCAAGTGCGGGCGGGCGTGCCGGGTAGTTGGGCACGTTGGCGAGTAACCAGGCTTCCTGGCTTGTCAGCAAGCCTGCAATTGCGTTTTCTTCGGCTTTTAAAAACGCTTCCAACGGCTCTACCTTGACGGGCGGCGCTTTGGCCACCTCTGGCATGGCTTCAAACACCCGGTAGCTGGCCAGCGCGTGGCTGCCCCAGGCCAGCGCTTCAGGCGGCATCAGGCCGGTGAGCAGGCCCAGTGCCACGGCGACGGACAGTGATTTTGATCGCATGCAGTGCCTCCAGTCGGGTGTCGTCAGTTCAAGTCATGGCCAACAAAGCCTCCGACACCTGCCACAACCGCTCGGCTTGGGCCGGGTCGGCAATGTGCGGCGAAAACCCGGAGGCGCGGTTGCTTGGGTCGGCCGGCAGGCCCTGCTTGCAATCTTCCAGGTACAAGCCGCCATGGCCCTTGAGCGCGGGCGCGGTGGCGGCCCAAACGCTGGTGGATGCACCTTGTTCGGGCGATTTGAAGATGTCCAGCGGCGTGCCGTCTGCTTTGAGCCAGCCCAGAGCGCGCATCTCTTCCTCTGGCAAAAACTTCTGCAAGCCGGTCATGATGCCGCCGGGGTGCACGGCGTTGGCGGTGATGCCAACACTGCCGAATTTGAGGTGCAGCCCGAGGGCGAACAGGGCGTTGGCGCTTTTGGCCTGGCCGTAGGCTTTCCATTTGTTGTACTCCCGCCGCTCGAACTGGATGTCGTCAAAGTCCACGCCGGCGATCTTGTGGCCGGTGGAGCTCAAACACACCACGCGGGCGTCGCCATGTTGGACGGCGGCGGCTTTCAAAGCCGGCAGCAAACCCGTCACCAACGCGAAATGGCCCAGGTGGTTGGTGGCAAACTGCGCCTCCCAGCCATGGGCATTCCGCGTGAGCGGGCACGCCATGATGGCGGCGTTGTTGATCAAAATATCCAGTGCTTGGCCCTTTGCGTCCTCAAGCCAATCACGGGCAAACCGTTTGACCGAGGCCAGGTCACTCAAGTCCAACTGCGCCACGCTCACTTGGGCCTCAGGAAATTCCGCCCGAATCGCCTCGGCCGCCGACTGGCCCTGCGCGGCATTGCGCACGGCCAGGGTCACCCTGGCACCTGCGCTGGCCAGGGCGCGGGATGTTTGCAGGCCCAGGCCCGACGCGCCGCCCGTGACGATTGCGTTTCGGCCTTGCAAAGCAATGCCATGGACAGCTTCAATCGCTGTAGTGCGGGCGCCGAAACGCGAGGTGATGGGGGTGGGGCTGGGGCTTGAATGGTTCATGGTGGCAAATCATAGTCGCGCTTTTGTAAACACGGGGTGAAGTTGGGTGAAGTTGCTTGCCTTGCCAGGGTACGCCGCCACAATAGCCCGAACACCAACAGGAGCATTGATGACGCAAAACGTCCCGCTACGCCAGCGCCAGTTTCACCCCGCTTTGCGCTTCGCCGCAATCCTTGGCGTGGTGAGCCTCCTGTGCGCGTGCGGCGGCGGTTCCAGCACCAGCGCAACTGCGGTGGCAACGACCACGGCGACGGCGACCCCTGTCGCCGTAGCCCAGGCGCTGACGCTGGACTTTGCCGCCTTGGCCAACTATGCCGCCCCGGTCTTGCCCGCCTATTACGACGCGCAGGTTCAAGCCACCGACAACACGCCCTCAGGCGACCCGGTGACTGACAAAATTGCCACGTTGGGTCGGGTGCTTTTTTATGACAAAAACTTGAGCGTCAACAACGCGGTGGCCTGTGCCTCGTGCCATCAACAGGCCCGGGGGTTTGACGACAGCAGCCGTTTCAGCACTGGGTTTTCAGGCAGCGCCTTCACCAGCGCCCATGCCATGCGCCTGAGCAATCTGCGTTATTTCAGGCCCGGAACCGCGTTTTGGGATCGCCGCGCCGCCAGCGTCGAGGCGCAGGCCAGCCAGCCTGTCCAGAACGCCATTGAGATGGGCTTTGACGCAGCCCATGGCGGCTTGAAGGCCCTGTTTGCGAAATTGCAGGGCTTGGCGTATTACCCCGACCTGTTCACGCTGGCGTTTGGCGACAGCGGCATTTCTGAGGTCCGCGTGCAACGCGCTTTGGCGCAGTTCGAGCGGGCCATGGTGTCCACCAACAGCCGCTGGGACAGCGGCTACGCGGGCAACTTCAACCCGAGCCTGGCCGACAAAGGCCTGGGTGCGCCAATTGCCAGCTTCAGCGCTGAAGAAAACCGGGGCCGCGCCTTGTTCGTCAACGCGCCGGGGGCAGGGGGCCTGGGCTGCGTTGGCTGCCACCAGGCGCCGACCTTTGCCCTGGCCGCCAATTCGCGCTCCAACGGGCTGGACGCCGGCGAGGCCACCTTGTTTAAATCGCCGTCGCTGAAAAATGTGGGCTTGAGCAGCGCCTTCATGCACGATGGCCGCTTTTCAAGCCTCGCGCAAGTGGTGGAGCATTACAACAGCGGCGTGCAGGCCGGCCCGGCGCTGGATGCGCGTTTGCTGGGGCCTGGTGGCGCGCCACGCCTGCTGGGTCTGTCAGCGGCCGACAAAGCTGCGCTGGTGGCGTTTTTGACCACGTTGAACGACACGGCCTGGGTGGCTGACGCGAAATTTGCCAGCCCGTTCAAGCCTTGATTTGCTTAGCACAGAAGCAAATATGCTTCATATAGAATAGCAAACTATTCAGTATTGACGGGGACTTTTTATGGAAATTCAGCTTTAGCGTCAATTTGCAGGTGCCGCCGGGCTTTTCGGCCGACGCTTCGAAGCTGCCCACGGTCTGACCTGCGCCGCCTGCGCCAATCAGGCCACGACGATCGCAATCGACTTGCAGACGTGTTCAATGTTCTTGCTGTTCAGCGCCGCCACACACATGCGTCCGGAGTCAGTGCCGTACACGCCAAACTCGTTGCGCAGGCGAAGCATTTGCGCGGCGGTGAGGCCGGAATAACTGAACATGCCAATCTGGGTGGTGATGAAGCTCATGTCTTTGGTGACCCCTGCGGCTTTGAGCCCGCTCACCAGCGCCTGGCGCATGAGTTTGATGCGCACGCGCATCTCGGCCAGTTCGGCCTCCCACTGGGCGCGCAAAACGGGGTCGTTCAATACTGCGGCGACGACGGCCCCACCATGGGTGGGCGGGTTGCTGTAGTTGGTGCGGATCACGATTTTCAGCTGTGACAGGACACGGTCAGCTTCTTCTTTGGCGGTGCATAAAACGCTCAATGCGCCCACACGTTCGCCGTACAGGCTGAAACTTTTGCTGAAACTGGTGGACACAAAAAACGTGAGACCTGCGTCGACAAACTTCTGCACCGCCTGGCCATCTTCTTTCAGGCCGTAGCCAAAACCCTGGTAGGCCATGTCCAAAAATGGTGTCAGTTGCCGGGCCTTGACCACCGCAATCACCTCGTCCCACTGGGCCGGGCTGATGTCATAACCCGTCGGGTTGTGGCAGCAGGCGTGCAACAGGACGATGGTGCCCGCTGGCGCGGCGTTCAAATCAGCCAGCATGCCGGGAAAATTGATGCCGCCCAGGCCACCGTTTTGGCTGGCGTCGAAGTAGGCATAGGTTCCGACCTCAAACCCCGCGCTGGCGAACAAGGCGCGGTGGTTTTCCCAGCTTGGGTCGCTGATCAAAACCTTGGCGTTGGGCGTGAGCTTCTTCAAAAAGTCCGCGCCAATTTTCAGGCCGCCGGTGCCGCCCACCGCTTGCACGGTGGCCACTCGGCCCGAGGTGACGGCTTCGCTGGCCTGGCCAAACACCAGTGACTTGACGGCCGCGTCATAGGCGGCAATGCCGTCCATGGGCAGGTAATTGCGCGCCTTGGGCGTGTCGACCATGGCGGCTTCAGCGGTTTGCACGCATTTCAGGAGCGGCAGCTTGCCCGTGTCGTCAAAATAAACGCCGACGCAAAGGTTGGCCTTGTTCGGGTTGGTATCGGCGGAAAACTGCTCGCTCAAGCCAAAAATAGGATCGCGCGGGGCCATTTGGACGGCGGAGAAGAAGCTCATGGGATAACAGTCTTTCGGTTTGGATGAGGTTTACAAAATCTGCGTAGATGCGTTACGCTCTTTGCTTGTGTCAGATTTTAACGGGCACCTCTTCTTCTTTTGCCCAAGTCCACCCAAAGCCCACTCCAAGCCCAGCCCATGTCAGCCCTTGCAGAAGTTATTTCCCCGGTTCCTGCCGGGCAATTCGTCAGCTTTCCGGACTCGCCCTTTGAGCTGTTTCAGCCGTACTCGCCCGCGGGCGACCAGCCAGAGGCCATCAACCAATTGGTGGATGGCGTTGCAAACGGCGAGGTGTACCAGACCCTGCTGGGCGTGACCGGTTCTGGCAAAACCTTCACCATGGCCAACGCCATTGCAAGGCTGGGTCGGCCAGCGATTGTGTTTGCGCACAACAAAACCCTGGCAGCACAGCTGTACAGCGAATTTCGCGAGTTTTTCCCAAACAATGCCGTGGAGTATTTCGTCAGCTATTACGACTACTACCAGCCCGAGGCCTATGTGCCGCAGCGAGACTTGTTCATTGAAAAAGACTCGGCCATCAACGAGCACATCGAGCAGATGCGCCTGAGTTGCACCAAAAGCATTCTGGAGCGGCGCGACGTGGTGATCGTTGCCACGGTGTCGGCCATCTACGGCATCGGCCAGCCCGAGGCCTACCACAAGATGATCATGACCTTGCGCGCCGGTGACAAATTGGGTCAGCGCGACGTGATCGCCCAATTGATCCGCATGCAGTACACCCGCAACGACATCGATTTTTCACGCGGCGCGTTTCGCGTGCGCGGCGACACCATCGACATCTTTCCGGCCGAACACAGCGAGATGGCACTGCGGCTGGAATTGTTTGACGACGAAATTGAATCCTTGCAGCTGTTTGACCCATTGACCGGGAAAATCCGCCAGAAAATCCCGCGTTTCACGGTTTACCCCGGCAGCCATTACGTCACGCCACGCGATCAGGTCGTGGCTGCGGTCGAGACCATCAAAGTCGAGCTGGCTGAGCGCATCAAATATTTCGTCTCGCAAGGCAAGCTGGTCGAGGCCCAGCGCATCGAGCAACGCACCCGGTTTGACCTGGAGATGCTCACCGAGGTTGGCCATTGCAAAGGCATTGAGAACTACTCGCGCCACCTGGCGGGCAGCGCACCGGGCGACCCGCCCGCCACGCTGACCGATTACCTGCCCAAAGACGCCATGATGTTCATTGACGAAAGCCACGTCACCATCGGCCAGTTTGGGGCCATGTATCTGGGGGACCGCTCCCGCAAAACCACACTGGTCGAATACGGCTTTAGGCTGCCCAGTGCACTGGACAACCGCCCGCTCAAGTTCGCCGAGTTCGAGCAGCGCATGCGCCAGGTGGTGCTGGTGTCGGCCACGCCCGCATTGTGGGAAAAAGAGCACTCGGGCCAGGTGGTGGAGCAGGTGGTGCGGCCAACCGGGCTGGTAGATCCGCAAGTGGAGGTGCGCCCCGCGACCAGCCAGGTGGACGACGTCATGCAGGAGATCCGCCTGCGCGTCGAAAAACATGAACGTGTGCTGATCACCACACTGACCAAAAAAATGGCCGAGCAGTTGACCGACTACCTGGCCGAGAACGGCGTGAAAGTGCGTTACCTGCACAGCGATATCGACACCGTGGAGCGGGTGGAAATTTTGCGCGACTTGCGGCTGGGGGCGTTTGACGTGCTGGTCGGCATCAACCTGCTGCGCGAAGGGCTGGACATCCCCGAAGTCAGCCTGGTGGCCATTCTGGACGCCGACAAGGAGGGTTTTTTGCGCTCTGAGCGCTCCTTGATCCAGACCATTGGCAGGGCGGCGCGCAACCTGAACGGCCGGGCGATTTTGTACGCCGACCGCATCACCGACTCCATGACACGGGCCATGGGCGAGACCGAACGGCGGCGTAACAAGCAGATCGCCCACAACCTGGCGCATGGCATCACGCCCAAATCCATCGTCAAGCAGGTGCGTGACCTGATTGACGGCGTTTACAGCGAAAAAGCCGGCAAAGAGGCCGACAAGCTGGAGCGCGACGCGATGCAGCGCGCGCAGGTGGAAGACATGAGCGAGAAAGACGTCTCACGCGAAATCAAACGCCTGGAAAAACTCATGATGGAGCATGCCAGGAATCTGGAATTTGAAAAAGCAGCCCAGGTGCGCGACCAGCTTGGCATCCTGAAGGAACAGGCTTTTGGCGCGCCGGGCAAGGACAACGTGGTGCCGATTGCGGCGGCTTCGGGGTCTGCCAGGCGGCTTTGAATTCGTGCCTGTGGCCCGCTACGGGTCACGGGCAGGGAAGCCGGACCGCTCCTCATACTGCGTATTTCGCGTTGCCTGCGGCAACATGAACGCAGAAATCGTCGGGTTCCGGCATCCCAGCCCGTGACCTCTTCGCTGCAGCGGATGAAAACCGCTGCCGGTGCAGATAGGGTTTTTCAGTTTTGAGGCTATAGTGCTTGTAGCGAAACCGTTCGCGCACCTGGTCGAAGACGCGGTGTTGCGCGTCGTCTCACAAACGCTGTATCCGCGCGGCCAGAATGCATTGATCGACGTCACTCCTATTCCATACAAATTGAACGTCATGAAAGACATCCTGAGCAAGTTCAGCGACTGGAAACCATGGGCAGAGTGGGCTACTCCGAAACTTGCTCGCCCGGGCCTGTACATGCTTGCAGAGTTTAAAGATCGGGATAGACCGACGAGGCCGTCTCTGTCGTCAAACTTGATCTATGTTGGCGA
>JANYCG010000333.1 GCA_025360385.1 Burkholderiales bacterium
GCAACCCGCTCATCATTGCCACCGCCACGGGCCTGGCGGCCAACCTGCTGGGCTTCACCCTGCCCGTCTGGCTGGAGCCCACCGTCACGCGTATAGGCGCCGCGTCACTGGCGTTGGGCCTGATGGCAGCCGGCGCGGGCATGCAGTTTTCCCATCTGTCACAAGCCAAAACCCTGGCCGCAGCGGTGCTGGCTATCAAGCATTTCATCTTGCCTTTGGTGGCGCTGGGCCTGGCCAAAGTGTTTGGCCTGTCGCCAACGCAAAGCACCATCCTGCTCGCGTTCTCTGCGCTGCCCACCGCATCCAGCGCCTACGTGCTGGCCACACGCATGGGCTACAACGGCGGCTATGTGGCCGGCCTGGTCACCCTGTCAACCATGCTGGGCGTGGTGAGCCTGCCGTTTGCGCTGGGGGTGCTGGGAGCGCTGCGTTAGGGTGGCGGTCGATAGGGTGACGCTATAAGTTCAGTAGCAGCTACAGCACGTATTTAAAGGGCTGCAGGCCTTTTCTCTTCCTGAAAATGGTCATTTTTTGACATTTGAGCATCTGACGGCTGATGTGGTAAAAAATAATGCTCGATTTATGATGCATTATTTCAAACCCTGCAAAGCGCTACAAAACCCAGGTTCACACCCAGTTAGCTGCAATCACAGGTGCCAACGCATTCTGGTAGGGCACTGACAAGGTCGTCTGCCCCGCCGGCGGCGGCGCAAAGCTGGCCATCGCCTGCACCAGGTTTTGCACCTGGCTGTCCAGTAGTGTCCTGCCGTCGTTAGTCTTGAACTGCTCAACGTGGTACTGGCTGCCCAGGTACCAGTTGGTCATCGTCATCTTGTCGCTCGTGCCAATGATGCTGACCTCCAGGTTGTTAGCCACATGGCGCAGCCAGATCTGGTCCGTCGCAATGCCGCCCAGAAACTGCAGCACATCGTGGTTGCCAGCAGTGCTGTCGTTTTCTTGTGCGGTGTCAGCGCCGTAACCCCGGCCCAGTACATAGCTGTCGTTGCCGGTGCCGCCTATCAGGGTGTCAGTACCTGCGCCGCCGTCTAGTGTGTCGTTGCCAGCAGCCCCTGTGAGGGTGTTGGCACCGCTGTTGCCTAGCAAGATGTTGTCAAGCTCATTGCCTGTGCCTTTGGTCGCACCTGTACCTGTGAGCGTCAGGTTCTCGACGTTGGCAGTCAAGGTGTAGGTCACGGAAGAAGTGACAGTGTCTGTGCCTTCGGCTGCGTTTTCTGCCACCACATCAGCGATGTTGTCTACAACATAGCTGTCATTGCCTGCACCACCGGCCATGGTGTCTGCGCCTGCCTTGCCATCAAGCACGTTGTCGCCTGCATTGCCGGTCAGCACATTGGCTGCCGAGTTGCCTGTAGCGTTGAGGTTGGCTGTGCCCGTGAGGGTAAGGTTCTCAAGGTTGCTGGCCAGCGTCCAGTTGAGCGATGTGATCACCGTGTCTGTACCCGCTGCTGCAGCTTCGGTAGTGATGTCGCCCGCGTTGTCAACGTAGTAAGTGTCGTTGCCCGTGCTGCCAATCAGCGTGTCAGCGCCTGCACCACCGTCCAGTACGTTGTCGCCTGCGTTGCCTTTGATGACGTTGTTCAGCGCATTGCCGGTGGCCGTCAGGTTGTCGGTACCCGTCAGGGTCAGGTTCTCGACGTTGTCGCCCAGGGCGTAGCTGATGGATGCGTTGACGGTGTCGGTGCCTTCGCCTGCCAGCTCAGTGACCACATCACCGCCGTTGTCTACTGTGTAGCTGTCGTTGCCAAGGCCGCCTGTCATGGTGTCGGCACCCAGACCACCATTGAGGATGTTATTGCCGCTGTTGCCTAGCAAGACATTGTCAAGTTCATTGCCTGTGGCGTTGATGGCCGCCGTGCCTGTGAGCGTCAGGTTCTCGACATTGGCAGTCAAGGCATAGGTGATGGAGGCGTTGACAGTGTCTGTGCCTTCACCCGCCTGTTCGGTCACCACGTCGCCTGCGTTGTCAACCACATAGCTGTCGTTGCCGGTGCCGCCCAGCATGGTGTCTGCGCCTGCGCCGCCGTTTAGCGTGTCATTGCCTGCGCCGCCCATTAAGGTGTTGGCGGCGCTGTTGCCCTGCAGGATGTTGTCTTGTGCGTTGCCGGTGCCGTCGATGGCTG
>JANYCG010000336.1 GCA_025360385.1 Burkholderiales bacterium
TGCTTTTCGCTCCAGCCCTTGCCGTATTCGGCAGCAAGCCGGGCGGCCAACAGCTTCACCACCTCGTGCCCGTACGCGGCACGCCCGCCTAGCAGCACCTCAGTTTGCACCCGCTGCCCCACCTGCCCGTACAGCAAGGTCAGCTCGGCATTCACCGCCAGCGCCACCCGCTGGCGGGCACTGTCAATCAACTGGCGAACGTCAGCGACCAGCGTGGCATGAGGGGTGGCCAAAGTATTCATACGAGGCGGATCTTCCCGGTCAACAACTGCTGCATCATGCCCTGCTTGATGTGCCGGGCCTTGGCCAGCCTGGACTCCAGCGCGGCAATGTCGGCGTCCATGTCGCAGAGGATGGTGGCGATGGCGGTTTGTTCATTGACAGGTGGAACTTGAATTGTGATCTTCCCGATATTCCGCTTGCTGATGCCCGAAACTTTAGTACCAACCGCAAAGAACAGAAACTGGGCTTTGACTTCGGGCATCTGAAAGCAATAACGCCTGTAGAGGTGTGCTAACTCACCCGTTTTGCTCTTCGCAACAATGGTATGCAGTCCGGAGATGAACGGCACTTTATCCGGGTTACTCACCACCACATGCTTGCTGGTTCCTTCATCATCTTCAGAAGCGTCCACGAAAACGACGTCGCCATCCTCTAGCAAAGAAGTCACACCGATCTTTTTCAGAGCGACATCGAATTTTGGAATTTGCTGATACTCAGCATGAACATCGATAAACGTTTTGCTCGATGTATGAATGTCTCCGTAATGCAAATAGCAGTAGCCATTTGAGCTGAGCTGGTCACGCGATGCCGAATAACCGCCGCTGAAGTTGAAGAGATCGGCCAGCGTCTTCAACTGCCACTCCCCATCAAACCCCGGCAAACGCCGCTTGCCGGTGAGCAGTTCCTGCAGGGTGCCTTGCTTGATCTGGCGCTTCTTGACCAGCAGTTGCGCCAGCGATTCGATCAGGGCATCCGCATCGCTCAAGGCCTCGGCGATGGCTTCCTGTTCGGCATACTCAGGCAAAGCTACTGTTAGATTTCGAATCTGCTGAACATTCGCTCGCTTAAACGTTGAGCCAACCATCAAATCCGCTAGTTGTCTATTGACAATCGTCGAGCGAAATAAAGCCTGCATATAGTCAGTGGAAAGCGACGGATGTTTTTTTCGAAGCAAGCATACGTCTTGACCCATCGCGAACTCCGGGTGGTGCTCAGAAACCTGAGCAACCTCCCCGACAGTCGCATTCCGACTCATGATGAGATCACCAGCCTTTGGCTTGCGACCGCCTCCAATCAATTGCGAATAAAACCCCCATGTTGTTTGCTTGGCATTGACCAAATCAACGTATCGACTTTGAACTTCACCAATACTTGCGAGTGGAAAACCAGTCAAAACAAATTGAGCTGTTACGTGCTTGCAGTCAATTACGTCCCAAAAAAGACCGAGGCTTTCAACGTTCCACTCATTTGGGAAAAATCCAATACCAGTTCGTTTGAAACTGCCCTTCAGTTCCATGAAACCCCCATCTTTTCGAGATGGCGATTCACCTTCGCTTGCAGTTCATCCACGCGGCTGGCCATCTGCGGTAGCGGCTCCCCATACCGCTCAGCCAATTCCTTCACCCGCTTTGTCAGTGCCTGGCTCACCCGGTCCATCTCGCCATGGATAGCTGCGTCCAGCGCGGCCAGCCATTTGTCTTCCACCACCAGGGTTTTGACTTCCGCCTCGGTCAAGGTGGGGTAGTGGGCATAAGCCTTGGCGTCCAGCGCGGCGTCGGCTTCTTTCAGCTCGCGCTTCAGCGTGGATTCGTCCGCAGCCAGCAGCAGCCATTGCTGCAGCACGGCCCGCTCGTCTTTGGCGCTGCGGTCCTTGCCGATTTCTTTCACGCGCTCCTTCACGCTGGCGGTGTTGATTTTGTCGAAGCCGCCAAACGCGCCCTCTTCCCCGCTGTGCTCCTCTTCCAGCTCGGCCAGTTGGGCGGTGGTGGCTTCCAGTTGGGCCTCCAGTTGGGCCATGGTGGCTTGCTCTTTTGCAAAGTAGCGGGCCACCACCAGGGCCTTGGGCACCAAGTCGCAGGCCCAGCCTTTGTCGACCTGCTTGCCGGGTTTGCCGTCTTTGGCCTTGCGGGTTTCGACGACGCGGTAGGCTTGCGCCTGCCAGCCGTCGGCGGCCACCAGGTAGGCGTCGTCTTGCAGGGTGGCGGCCCAGTAGTCCATCAGGTGCTGGTACACGTCGTAGGCGTCTGTCAGCGGCTTGCCCAGGTAATGGGCAAGCAGGCCGTCGGCCACCTGCACGACCAAGGCCTTGGGGTGGAAGCCAGCCTTGAGGGCTTTGAGCTGCTGCGCCACGCCGGTGCGCCACTGGGCAAAGTGCGCGTTCATGCCTGCCACAAAGGCGCTGAACTGCGGGTGGCTGTAGATGGTGGTTTTGATGGCGGCTTTGCTGACTGCCAAGTCCACATAGCCCTTGCGATTCGGCTTGAACAGCGCGGCCTTGAGCTGCGGGCACACAGCCCAGTAGGCTTGCAGGGCGTCTATGTCCACCTGCGGGATGCCGCCCTTCAAATGGGCTTCAATGTCTTGCAGGTCTTCTGCGGTGGTGGCGTCTATGTAGCGCGGCAGGTTGAGGTTGAAGTCGTTCTTTTCGATTTCTTCCAGCGGCACCAGGCGGGCGTAGCGCGGGTTGCTGCTGTCTTGCCGGGTGAAAACATCCACGATTTTGTGCAGGTCTTGCTCGCGCAGGCGGTTCTTGGGGCCGTCTTTGATGAAGCCCTGGCTGGCGTCCACCATGAAAATGGCCTTGCGAGCCTGGGCGTCTTGCTTGTCGATGACGATGATGCAGGCCGGTATGCCGGTGCCATAAAACAGGTTGGCCG
>JANYCG010000008.1 GCA_025360385.1 Burkholderiales bacterium
CAGCCAGTGTGTTGCAATTTTGCTGAAAACTGCACCAAAGCGGCAAGCTCAGGTGTTTCTACCACGCTGGAAATGACGGCCTTGCCGCTAGAATTTATATAGCGCTAAAAACTTGACGAGACAGCAAGGCCCACCATGAACCACGACAGCACCATTCCGTCGATCCTCAGCCCCATGAGCGGGCCGCAACCAGGCTTTGACCGCCCCGACCGGGCACCCGGTGGCTCATCCGCCTTGAAGCTGGTTTTTTGGGGTGTGGTGGTGATTTTGCTGGTCAGTGCCGTTCGGTTTTTCATGCACTGACGCTATCGCTTGAATGGGGTTGACGAGCCTTGACCCCGGCACTGGCTTGGCAGTTAGGGCTGCTTGGTTCCCCACCTGACCCGGTTGGCCGCTTCCCCATGCGGGAAGGCCCGTCAAAACGAATTGTACCTTCCTGCCCGCCGATGTGGGTCCTGCTCCGTGCAAGGTTGGCCACCTTGCTTGGCAACGGTTTGCCTTTAAGCTGTCAAACATGTGGTTCAAAAATTTATGGCCCCCGGCTGTTCAAGTCAACGCCCAAGAACGTTGGCGCAGCGCTTTGGGCGCGGCCTTGGGCTTGCTGGTGTTGGGGGCGCTCAGCCGGGTGCTGGGCGAGCCCGTCGGCACCCAATGGGGTTTGATCGCCCCCTTGGGTGCCAGCGCAGTTTTGCTGTTTGCGTTGCCCGCCAGCCCCATGGCCCAGCCTTGGGCGGTGGTCGTTGGTAATGCGGCGTCAGCGCTGGTGGGCATCTGCTGCGCGCGGTGGGTGCCCAACGCGCTGCTGGCCGCACCCCTGGCAGTCGGCCTGGCGATTGGGGCCATGTTCATGTTGCGTTGTCTGCACCCGCCTGGCGCGGCCATGGCCTTGCTTGCGGTGCTGGGCCAGCACACGGCGTTTTCATTTGCCCTGATGCCGGTGTTGGGCGCCTCGCTGTTGCTGGTGCTGGTGGCGGCGCTTTACAACACTGCCACGGGAAGGCCCTACCCCCACCTATCGCCACACGTGTCGCCGCAAGTGCCGCCGCCGGGAGCCGGTTCGGCCATCGAATCAGCCCGCCAGTTCAGCCATGCTGACCTGGACGCAGTGCTGGCCAATTACAACCAGGTGCTTGATGTCAGCCGGGGCGACCTCGAAGCGCTGCTGCAAAGTGCCGAAGCGCTGAGTTACCAGCGCCGTTTGGGTGAAATCCGCTGTGCGCAGGTGATGTCGCAAGAGGTGGTGACGGTGCAGTTTGGTGACGCTTTGGCTGACGCGTGGACCTTGATGCGCCAACGCCGCATCAAGGCCTTGCCGGTGGTGGACAAGGCCAGGCGCGTCGTCGGCATTCTGACGATGAGCGATTTCTTGCGCCATGCCGACATGCAGGTGTTGGACGGCCTGGGCGGGCGCCTGCGGGAATTTGTCCGCCCGACCGGGCGCAGCAGCTCGGCCAAGCCTGAAGCCGTGGGCCAGATCATGTCCCGCACGGTGCGGGTGGCCAGCAGCGACCGTTTCATCGTCGATTTGATCCCGCTGTTCAGCCAACATGGCCACCACCATATTCCGATTGTCGATGCCGAGAAGCGTCTGGTTGGCATCATCACCCAGACCGACGTGGTGCGGGCGCTGTTTCGGGCGGTTGAATCGCAGGCTGGCCGTTAAGGACGCGCCGTGCACCCACGCGGATTTGTGCAGCGCTTCCTGAATGCGAATTGAAGGCGAAAGTTAGAATCAGGCCATGTCCTACCTGGTTCTCGCCCGCAAATACCGTCCCCGCAATTTTTCTGAAATGGTCGGGCAGGAGCACGTGGTGCGGGCCTTGTCCAACGCGCTGACGTCGCAGCGCCTGCACCATGCCTACCTGTTCACCGGCACGCGCGGCGTGGGCAAGACCACGGTGTCGCGAATCCTGGCCAAGTCGCTCAACTGCCAGGGTGCCGATGGAAAAGGTGGAATCACCGCAAGTCCTTGTGGGATATGCCAAGCGTGCACTGATATTGATAGTGGTCGGTTCGTTGACTACACCGAGCTCGATGCCGCCTCGAACCGCAGCGTGGACGAAGTCCAGGCCCTGCTGGAGCAGGCTGTGTACAAACCTGTGCAGGGCCGCTTCAAGGTTTTCATGATCGACGAGGTGCACATGCTGACCGGGCATGCGTTCAACGCCATGCTCAAAACGCTGGAGGAGCCGCCCGAGTATTTGAAGTTTGTGCTGGCCACGACAGACCCGCAAAAAGTGCCGGTCACGGTGTTGTCGCGCTGCCTGCAGTTCAACCTGCGCCCGATGGCGCCGCAAACCATTCTGGAGCACCTGACGACGGTGCTGGCCGCTGAAGCGGTCGCGGCTGAACCGCAGGCGCTGCGTCTGCTGGCCCGCAGCGCCCGGGGTTCGATGCGCGACGCCCTGTCGCTGACTGACCAGGCCATCGCCTTTGGCAACGGCCAGCTCGAAGAAACCACGGTGCGCCAGATGCTGGGCACGGTGGACCAGGACTTTGTGTTCAAGCTGGTCGAGGCCCTGGCCCAGGGCGACGGCAAGGCTGTGGTGGACACGTCCGAGGCGCTGCGTGTCAATGGTTTGAGCGCCGCCTCCACGCTGGAAGAGATGTGCGCCGTGCTGCAGCGCATGGCGGTGGCGCAATTGGCACCGGCCAAGCCTGGCGTGGCCGAGGACGAGTCCGACCCGGACAGCGCCGACCTGGCCCGGCTGGCGCAAATGATGCCTGCTGATGAAACCCAGCTGCTTTACAGCCTGTGCCTGCATGGACGCGCTGAACTGGGCTTGGCACCGGACGAATATGCCGCCTTGACCATGGTGCTGCTGCGGTTGCTGGCCTTCAAGCCCGCCAGCCGAAGCGGCACGGTGCCCACGGCTGAAAAAAAAACTCTGAACCACGGTGAGGTGGCACCCGCAGTGCCACCTGTTGCGTCACGGGTTGCACCACGGGTTGCGTCAGGGGTTGCACCACGGGTTGCGTCACGGGATGCACCACTTGCAGCACCAGTGCCAGCGCCATTGCCCGGGTCGTCCACCCCGCCCGTCGCCGCTCGCACAACAGCGGCGGCCCCATCCAACGCGTCGATGCCGCCGCCCTGGGTGACGGTCGAGATTCCGCCCCCAGACCCAGACAATGTGCTTCCACCGCCAGGGCGGCAACTGCAGGTGCTGGACCAACCGCATTTTGACCCTTTGCAGCCGGCACAAGAAGAAAAATTGCCGGAAGTTCCCGTTAATGCTGCC
>JANYCG010000017.1 GCA_025360385.1 Burkholderiales bacterium
TGCACGCCGCCATGAACCGCGTCGCCGACCTGTCCAAGCTCGCCGCGTGACCGACGCGCACCACCGGGGCCACCGCATGAAACTCGTCATCCTCGACCGCGACGGCACCATCAATGCCGACAGCGCGGACTTCATCAAGTCGCCCGAAGAATGGGTGGCCTTGCCGGGGGCGCTGGAGGCGATTGCGCGGCTTAACCATGCGGGCTGGCACGTGGTGGTGGCTTCCAACCAATCGGGCCTGGGGCGCGGGCTGTTTGACGTGGCGTCGCTCAACGCCATGCACGCCAAAATGCATCGCCTGCTGGCGGTTGAAGGTGGGCGCATTGACGCGATTTTTTACTGCCCGCACACGGCTGAAGACCACTGTCATTGCCGCAAACCGGCACCGGGGCTGTTTGAGCAGATCGGCGAGCGGTATGGGGTAGACCTGCATGGCGTGCCGGTGGTGGGTGACGGCCTGCGCGACATGGTGGCGGGCGCTGCGGCGGGCTGTGCGCCACACTTGGTGCTCTCCGGCAAAGGCGAGGCATTTCGGGGCCGCGCCTTGACGGAGGCCTTTCCGGCCGACACGCGGGTGCATGAAGACCTGTCGGCCTTTGCCAATTGGCTGGTGGCGGGCGATGCCACAGTGATGCCGGCGCCCGCCGGGTAACTATTATTTGTATAGCATACTATCTAGTATCTACGGGAACTTTGAGTCGTTTTACCTATGAATATGCTGAAATCTGTGCTTCACCTGGCCTGGATGGCCATTTGGGTGATCCCCACCGCCATCTGGATGGTGGTTGCGGCGCCCTTGGCCAGTTCGGCCCACATGTTCAACTCGGCCAAATTTTTTCTGGCCCGGGCCATCTATGGGCTGCGCGCCATTTGCGGCGTGAACTGGCGCGTCACGGGCATGGAGAATTTGCCGGGGCTGGACGCCCAGGGCAAGCAGTTGCCCGCCATCCTGCTGGTCAAACACCAGTCGCAGTTTGAAACTTTTTTGATGCCGCTCATCATGCCGCGTCCGCTGGCCTATGTGTTCAAAAAGGAGCTGCTCTACATCCCATTTTTTGGCTGGGGCATCGCCCGCTGTGACATGATCCACATCGACCGAAAGGCCGGCAAGCAGGCCTTTCAGAAAATTGTTGAACAGGGCAAGCGGATCTTGGGCATTGGCACCTGGGTCATCATGTTCCCGGAGGGCACTCGCATCCCCAGAGGCCAGGTGGGCCATTACAAAACCGGCGGCACGCGCCTGGCCATTGAGACCGGTGCGCCGGTGGTGCCGATTGCCGTGACGTCGGCAAAGTGCTGGCCGCGCAAGGCTTTCGTCAAATTGCCCGGGTGGGTGGACGTGTCGATTGGCAAGCCAATTCCCAGTGCCGGTCGTCAGCCTGACGAATTGATGGCCGAGGTGCAGGCCTGGATTGAAACCGAGATGCGCCGACTGGACCCAGAGGCCTATGTGTGACCCGTCCGCATTGATGGGGCTGTGCTGAACATGCGGGCGTTGCTGCAATACACGCTGGATCTGTTTGGTCCAGCCCTGCCTGTGGCGTCAGCGCCTAAAATTCAGGAAAAACAGCCTGATATCCCTGTCAGTAAAGCGCCAGTAGCTCCTAAAATAGGAGCATTTGGCGCGAGCAAACCAACGCAAAGCCTGGCCGACGCGACGCTGCCTGCCAACTTTCGTCACCCGCGCGCCAACCGGGAGTCCAGGCTGGGCGACGCCGTGGTGGCGTACGAATTCAAACGCGGCAAACGCCGCACTATTGGCTTCAGCGTGGGCCCGGATGGCCTGGTGTTGTCGGCGCCCAAATGGGTACCGCTGTACGAAGTCGAAAAAGCGCTGCAAGAAAAGGCGCCCTGGATTCTCAAAAAACTTGACGAAACCCGCCAGCGCCACGACCGGCTGGAATCGGCCCGGATCGAGTGGCGCGACGGCACCTTGATTCCTTTTTTGGGCCAACAGGTCGTCGTGGTGCTGGACCCACGCCACCAGTTTGGCGGCGTCGGTGCAGCGCTCAACACTGACGAGCGTGCGCCCAACCTCACGCTGGACGGGGTGCCGCACCTCACCTTGCACGTGGCCTTGGCGCACACCGCGACGCCCGCGCAAATTCGGGACGCCGTGCAGGCCTGGCTAATGCGCCAAGCGCGGCGCATCTTCACCGAGCGGCTGGACCACTTTGCGCCGCAACTGCAGGTGAGCTGGAAAAAACTGTCCTTGAGCAGCGCAGACACCCGCTGGGGCAGCGCCAGTGTGGACGGCTCCATCCGCCTGAACTGGCGCCTGGTGCACTTCAAACAATCCGTGATCGACTATGTGGTGGTGCATGAGCTCAGCCACTTGCGGGTGATGAACCACAGCCCGCGTTTTTGGGACACGGTGGGCGCGGTGGTCCCGGACTATGCCATGCTGCGCAAGCAGCTCAAAGACGATTCAATCCCGAAGTGGAAGGACTGACCCTGAAGCCCATGAGGGCTACCCAATTCGTAACGCCCTTCGCATTGCATTTTCGGTTCGGTGTCGATTCTTCGGTGGTTTCTACTTCAGTGGTCGACCGATCGACGCATTTGACCGAACAAAGCAGCTTTATTTCAAGCAGCCGGTCAAAGTTTTGCATCCAGAGTTGCCACTTGTCTCGGCGCTCAGTCTCGCCGCTTAGATTCGCTGGCCGATTTCGCTTCTATAGAATGAAGTCACAGAAAAGCTCCTCAAAGTGATTCATTTTTCGTGCCAATAAAATCTTCGCTACCGCCAATAGCAAAATCGCTTGGATTTGCAACGCTCCTATTGTTCATTGGCTCGTCTTTGACAGTCGCGGCGCTGCTGCGCTGGCCAGATATCTTTTTCACACTGTCACAAACCGTTTCGTGGCGTCTGAAGTGGCCATCGCCGGGTCAAACATTGCTGGAATCGACGATGACACGCATTCAACTTCGGGGCGACTTGCTGGTCAAAGCTGGCGACGTGCTGATGTTCGGTGATAGCCATCTGCAGGCAATACCGGGCCCCCGCCTAGGACGGGCTGTGAACTATGCCCTTGGCGGCGAAACAATGGAGCGCCTCGCGCTTCGCGTCGTTGCCTATTCGTCGGTTCAAACGGCCAGCTATGTTGTCGTCATGTCGGGGCGCAATGATTTGGCAGCCGGCATTCACCCCCAAATAATTGAGGCGTCATTGATTCGCGTGCTCGGTGCAATTCCGCTTGAAACACCAATTTCGGTGGTGGCAATCCCGCCAGGGCGAGACAGTTCAGACGGCGTTCAGCGCCGGCGCGAAACAAATCGGCGATTCGAAAGCGCCTGCATGCTACGCAAGGGCTGCCATTTTGCAAACCTTGAATTGCTGGCAGAGCCGGACGGCACCTTGAATGCAAAATTTGATGCCGG
>JANYCG010000044.1 GCA_025360385.1 Burkholderiales bacterium
CGTCTGACGCGCATAGTCCAGCGTGCTGCCGTAACGCCCGGTGGCGCTTGAAAATATCTTGCGGTAGTGGTCCTGGTGTAAATCACCCGTGAAGTTGCTGCTCTTGCGTGACAGCGTGAACGCCAGCGCGGTGACCGGGCCTTTGGGGGTGGCACAGGTGAGCCAGCGCGGGTCATAGACGCCGGTCACCATTTCACGCAGCCAGAGTTTTTGCAGGACTTCTTCGGCGTCCCCGCGGCGTACCCGCAGCACCATGCCGGCGCAGCTGCCACCCGTCAGCAGCGCAAACACCAGGCCTGGCACCTCGGGCGTGCCACGGTTCACGCGGCTCCACATTTTGAGCGCCCGGTGCCAGCCATGTACCTTGGCGGCACGGTGTTCGGCCACGTCAAAGTCAGGCCGCCAAATCAGCGAGGCATAGCCAAACACCCACAAGTCTGATTTGCCGCCCCATGCTCGCCGGGTGGCTTCGAGCATGGGGGCCGGGTCGCGCACAGGCGGTGGGTACCAAGCGGTGTTGCCGTAAAACGGCTCTTTGGAAGCGCTGGAAGACATGCTGCTACTTTACGATTGTTGGCTCCAAAACTCATGTCCCAAACCGGCCTTTTTTTGGCTGGAGGGCGGGAACGGCCAAAGGCTGCCCACGCCGTGTTTGGTAACCCATCCGTAACTTGGCGCAGGGTCGGCAACCCGAAACCGGAGTACCATAGGACTTGTAACTTAGTTACATATTCATTTTATAAAACAGGCCATGACGATCAACCCCACGGTGCTTGCAGTCACCCAAAGAATTGCAAAGAAAAGCGCCGCCACGCGCAGCGCCTACCTCGCGCAGTTAGACGCATCTGCTCGCCGCAAACCAGGTGCCGAGCGCATGGGCTGTGCCAACGTGGCCCATGCGGTAGCGGCCATGCCGGCCAATGACAAGCTGAAAATTGTGGGGCACAAGTCGCCCAACATTGCCATCATCAACGCCTACAACGACATGTTGTCAGCCCACGCGCCACTGCAACATTACCCGGACGTGGTCAAACATGAAGCCGCCAAATGGGGCGCTACAGCGCAGGTGGCTGGGGGTGTGCCGGCCATGTGTGATGGTGTAACCCAGGGTACACCGGGCATGGAGCTCAGCCTGTTCAGCCGCGACGTGATCGCCATGGCCACAGCGGTGTCGCTGAGCCACGACATGTTTGACGCGGCGCTGATGCTGGGCGTGTGTGACAAGATCGTCCCCGGCCTGCTGATTGGTGCTCTGCATTTTGGCCACTTGCCCACGGTGTTTGTGCCTGCCGGGCCGATGACATCGGGCCTGTCGAACAACGACAAATCCAAAGTGCGCGAGAAAGCCGCACAAGGCCTGGTCGGACGCGCTGAATTGCTTGAAGCCGAGTCGGCCGCCTACCACGGCCTGGGAACCTGCACCTTTTACGGCACGGCCAACAGCAACCAGATGTTGCTTGAAGCCATGGGCCTGCACGTGCCAGGCACCGCCTTTGTCAACCCGGGGCAGGCGCTGCGTGAAGAATTGACGAGGGAAGCAGCAAGAACTGTCCTTGGAATCACCAAGGACAAGCGGTTCAGCCCTATCGGCAAGGTGGTGGATGAAAAGTGCATCGTCAACGCCATGGTGGCCCTGCTGGCCACCGGCGGTTCGACTAACCATTTGATCCACTGGGTGGCGGTGGCCCGTGCGGCAGGCATTCGGATCGACTGGGACGACTTTGCCGAACTCTCCGGCGTCGTACCGCTGCTGACGCGTGTGTACCCCAACGGCAGCGCAGACGTCAATCAGTTTCAGGCTGCGGGCGGCCCGGGCTATGTGATCCGTGAGTTGCTCGATGCCGGCTTGATGCATGAGGACGTGTTGACGGTGCGCCCCGGTGGCATCCGCGAATTTGTCGGTATCCCGCAAGGGGTGCCGGGCGGCTTGGCCTGGCGCGACCCGGGCGCGTCAAAAGACGAGGGCGTGGTGCGGCCAGCCAGCCAGCCCTTCAGCGCCTCGGGCGGCTTGATGCTGTTGCAGGGCAACCTGGGCCGCAGCGTGATCAAGGTGTCTGCCGTGCCGGATGACCGCCACATCACCCAAGCCCCCGCCCGTGTGTTTGACTCGCAGGAAGCCCTGCACCTGGCCTTTGCAGCCGGTGAGCTGGACCGCGATGTGGTCTGTGTCGTGCGCTGGCAAGGCCCGCAGGCCAATGGCATGCCCGAGCTGCACAAACTCACACCACCCTTGGCGGTGGTACAAGGCAAGGGCTTCAAGGTGGCGCTGGTCACCGATGGCCGCATGAGCGGTGCCAGCGGCAAAGTGCCAGCGGCCATTCACGTCTCACCTGAGGCCATGGCGGGCGGTCCGCTGGCACGCGTGCAAGATGGCGATTTGATCCGCCTGGACGCCGTGGCGGGCACCTTGCAGGTGTTGGTCGATGACGCGGCGTGGGCAGCCCGGCCCCTTGCCCCCATGCCGCCCGCCCAGATTGAGGCCAACAGCGCAGGTTTTGGCCGCGAGCTGTTCGCTGGCATGCGCCGTAATGCGCAGACCGCCGAAGAAGGCGCATGCAGCTGGCTTTAACCTCTCTCATCGACCACCCCGGTGCCACAGGTCTGAAATTCAATAAAATTTTCCCATGAACAAGATCACTGATTTGTCCCAACTGACATCGCGCCAGGTCATGCAGGACGCACCCGTCATCCCGGTCATCGTGCTGCACGACGTGGCGCACGCCGTGCCTCTGGCCCGTGCCTTGCTGGCGGGTGGCGTGCGCATGCTGGAGGTCACGCTGCGCACCCCTCAGGCGCTGGCCTGCATGGAGGCCATTGCGCGCGACGTGCCCGAAGCCGTGGTCGGCGCCGGCACGGTGCGCAGCGCCCAGGATGCGCAGGCGGCGGCGATGGCGGGCGCCCGCTTTGTGGTCAGCCCCGGCTACACCCACCCGGTGGGCCGCGCCTGCAAAGACCTGGGGCTGCCGCTTTTACCCGGCGTGGCCAGCGGCACCGAGATCATGATGGCGCAGGAAGACGGTTTTGCCGAGCTGAAGTTTTTCCCCGCCATGCAGGCGGGCGGCACGGCCATGCTCAAGGCCTGGGCTGGGCCGTTTGGTGACGTGTCGTTTTGCCCCACAGGCGGTGTGACCTTGCAGAACGCGCCCGAGTTGCTGGCCTTGCCCAATGTCTTGTGCGTGGGCGGCTCCTGGCTGGTGCCGGCCGACGCGATGGCGCAAGGCGACTGGGCGCGCATCACCCAATTGGCGCGGGACACCCTGGCCTTGAAAAAACGCTGATCAAGCGCTGGAAATTGTCCGCTGAAACGGCTAAAACCAGGTTTTGATATTAAAAAATGCTTTATGTCCCCTTGGGGATTGAATAGCTTGCTATAAAAATAGTATAAGCTCAGTTCGAGCAAAAACTTGCGGCTTGGTGCGGCGACGTCAGAATAGTGGTGCCGCGCCAAGCTTCTTCAGGTCACCGGCGCGGGGTTGAACAACACCAGCGCGTTGTGCAGCTTCCAGTGTTCGGCCCAGGTCTTCTTGCGGCCGCTGGCCACTTCGAGCATCAGTTTGAACAACTCCCAGCCCACGTCCTCGAAGCTGGCTGTGCCATCGGCGATGGTGCCGGCGTTCACGTCCATCAGGTCATGCCAGCGCCGAGCCAGGTCGCTGCGAGTGGCCACTTTGATCACGGGCACTTCGGCCAGGCCATAAGGCGTGCCGCGCCCGGTGGTGAACACATGCAGGTTCATGCCGGCCGCCAGTTGCAGGGTGCCGCAAATGAAATCGCTCGCCGGCGTGGCCGCATAAGTGAGTCCCTTTTGTTTGAGCTTTTCACCCGGTGCCAGCACGCCGGTGATCGGCACCGAGCCACTTTTGACAATCGAACCCATGGCCTTTTCGACGATGTTGGACAGGCCGCCCTTTTTGTTGCCGGGCGTGGTGTTGGCGCTGCGGTCTACCTTGCCCCGTTGCAGGTAAGCGTCGTACCAGGCCATTTCGCGGATCATCGCCGCCGCGACCGAAGGGCTGGACGCGCGCGAGGTGAGCTGGTCGATGCCGTCGCGCACTTCAGTGGTTTCAGAAAACAT
>JANYCG010000047.1 GCA_025360385.1 Burkholderiales bacterium
GCAAATTGACTGGAAACCCATTCTGGTCGGTGGCATTTTCAACAGCGTCAACCCCAGCGTTTACGCCATGCGCGAGAACCCGGTGCCCGCCAAATCGGCCTATATGAAAAAAGATTTGCAGGACTGGGCGCATGAAGCGGGTTTGAAAATCAACATGCCGCCCAAGGTCTTCCCGGTCAACAGCGTGAAGGCCATGCGCGGCTGCATCTGGCTGTCGCAGCAGGCGGGACAGCAGGCAGGCAATTCAAGCGCCACGTTGCCTTCCATGGTGTCTTTTGCCAAGGCAGTCTTTGAGGCCTACTGGGCGCGTGAGGAGGACATCTCACAAGATGACGTGCTGGCAGACCTGTGCGAGGCCATAGGCGTGAACGTGAAGGCGTTTTTTGACTGCATCGCTCAAGCGCCCATCAAGGAGCAACTCAAGGCCAACACCGAAGAGCTGATCCGCCGGGGCGGTTTTGGCTCACCCACCCTGTTTGTGGGCGATGACATGTATTTTGGCAATGACCGGCTGTCACTGGTCCGCGCAGCCCTGTTACGCCGCTGACCCAAGGTCGACCGACCCGCATCGAAGGGACCGCGACGGGGGCCCCAGAGCTTTCAGCCCTTGCCAACCGCCATCTGCGCGACTCGGGCGTCTGCCATCACTTCGGGTTCATTGGCCTCGACCCAGGTTTCGTTGTTCAACCCCGCATGCAAACGTTTTTCATTGAGTTCGCCGGTCCACTTGGCCACCACAATCGTTGCAACCCCATTGCCGACCAGATTGGTCAATGCGCGCGCTTCGGACATGAAGCGGTCGATGCCCAGGATCAGCGCCAAACCAGCCACGGGCACCGTGCCCACGGCCGACAGCGTGGCCGCCAGCACGATGAAACCGCTGCCGGTAATGCCCGCCGCGCCTTTGGATGTCAGCAGCAACACCGCCAGCAAAGTGATCTCCTGCGTCAGCGTCATTGGTGTGTTGGTGGCCTGGGCGATGAACACCGCCGCCATCGTCAGGTAGATGGAGGTGCCATCCAGGTTGAACGAATAACCCGTCGGGATTACCAGGCCCACGCAGGTCTTTTTTGCGCCCAGGTTTTCCATCTTTTCCATCATGCGCGGCAACACCGATTCCGATGAAGAGGTGCCCAGCACAATCAGCAATTCTTCCTTGATGTACTTGATGAATTTCCAGATGCTGAAGCCGTGAAATCTGGCGATGAGGCCCAGCACCACAAAGATAAAGATGAGACAGGTTAGGTAAAACGTGCCCATCAGCTTGCCCAGGGAAAACAGCGAACCTACGCCGTATTTTCCGATGGTAAAAGCCATGGCGCCAAAGGCACCGATGGGGGCCACCTTCATGATGATGCCGACAATGTCGAACAACACGTGGGAGGTTTTTTCGATGAAGTCAAACACCATGGTGCCGCGCCCGCCAAAGCGGTGCAGGGCAAAACCGAACAACACGGCAAACAGCAGCACCTGAAGGATTTCACCCTTGGCAAAAGCATCCACCACCGAGCTGGGAATCACGTTCAACAGGAAGTCAACCGTACCGACCATCTTGCCGGGGCCGGTGTAGGCGGCGATGCCCTTGGTGTCGAGCGAGGCCACATTGACATTCATGCCGGCGCCGGGCTCGATCAAGTTAACCATCAACAGGCCTACTACGAGGGCGATTGAGCTGACAATTTCAAAATACAGCAGGGCCAGTCCACCCGTCTTGCCGACCTTTTTCATGTCTTCCATGCCGGCGATGCCGATGACCACGGTGCAGAAAATGATCGGTGCAATGATCATCTTGATCAGCTTGATGAACCCATCACCCAGAGGCTTCATGTCAGCGCCAAGCGCCGGATAGAAGTGGCCCAGCAGGATGCCGATGATGACGGCCGTCAGCACTTGCAGGTAAAGCGACTTGTACAGTGGGCGTTTTGCCGCAGGTGATGTGGGACTCATGAATGGCTCCGGTTAGGGTTGACGGATTGACGCGGATGGTTCGCCGACGGGCCAGAGTCTAAATTCATTGGCCACTGATATCAATTGTGGAAATCCACATGCGG
>JANYCG010000056.1 GCA_025360385.1 Burkholderiales bacterium
CAGCAGCCGCTCACCCAGCAGCTTCATGGCCACGTCCCGGCCCCAGCGCACCATGCCGCTGGCATGAAAAATTTCCCCGTTTCGCATGGACCTGGCTTGCACGCGGGCGTTGCGTTGCCAGCGGGCGCGGGCGAAGGATTCCAGTTGCAGGGGCACACTGCCCTCACCTTGCAAACTGAGGGCCAAGGCATCGGCATCCTCAATCGCCATGCCGGCGCCCTGGGCCAGGTAAGGCAGCATGGGGTGGGCGGCGTCCCCCACCAGCACGACGCGGCCTAAGGCATGCTGTCGCCAACTGCGCAGGGGCACACGCCTGTGAAGCTGCCACTTTTGCCAGCTGTACTTGCCGACACCCTGGTGACCGTCTTGGCCCAGGTCAGATTTTTCACCCGGTCGGTCGACCGGGGCCAGCAGCAAGTCACGCAACGGTGTGAACAGGGCCAAAGGTTTCAAGTCGCGCGCCAGTTCAACCGGATTGACCTGCATGGCCCAATCGGCAGAGCCCGGCTCCTGCGGGGTTTCCAAGATCAGCACCAGGTTCAGCCACTGGCCGCCGTGCACCGGGTAATGCACCACATGCAGTTTGGGGCCAAGCCAGACGGTGATGGTTTTTGCCAGGTCGGGTCCAGCCAAAACACGGCGCATACCGGGCGGCAAATCATCCAGCCGCAGCAGGCAGCGGTAAGCCACGTGGCCGGTATTGACAGGTGCGCCATCGGCATTCACAAGGGCGCGCACCCGGCTCCACAAGCCATCGGCACCGACCAGCAGATCCGCATGCCTGAGGGGCCGGGCGCCATTGTTGGATTGCAGCGTGGCGTGAACGCCCGACGCATCTTGCGTCAGACTTTCCACCCCGGTGGCAAGTTCTACTGCGGGCCCGCCGCTTTGCTGCAAGGCCTGCACCAACAGGCTTTGCAGGTCGGCACGGTGCAGCGTCGCATAGGGCGCACTGTAGCGCTGTTCAATGGTTTTGCCGAGCCGCAACTGGCCCAGGTTGGCGCCGGTTTGCGCACTGCGCACCGTGAGCGCTTCGGGAAACGAAGCCGTTTGACGAAGCGCGTCTTGCAGGCCCCAGCGATGCAGGATGCGGGTGACATTGGGACCGAGCTGGATGCCCGCGCCAAGCGCAGCAAGCTGAGCTGATTTTTCAAAAACCTGAACCTGATGCCCCGCGCGATGGCAAGCCAGGGCGGTTGCCAAGCCGCCGATGCCAGCGCCAGCAATCAAAATATGACGCGCCTGCACCGCTTTGCCCCTACTTGCGCGCCAAGGCAAAAACAAGCGCGCTGACGCAGGGGCGCCGGATCACATCAAATCACCCGCACGCGGATGACATGCTCCACCGCTTCAATCGCCGCAAGCACTTCGTCGTTGGGCTTGGTTTCAACGTCGATGATGTTGAAGGCCAGCTCGCCGCGGCTTTTGTTGATCATGTCGATCACGTTGACGTTTTTGTCCGCCAGAACCGACAACACATGGCCCAGCACACCCGAGACGTTGTCGTTGGAAAACGTGATGCGTGTGGTACCCGCCGTGCGGCCCATGCTGATGGCCGGGAAGTTGACCGAGTTCTGGATGTTGCCGTTTTCCAGGTAGTCCACCAGCTGGTTGGCCGCCATCACGGCGCAATTTTCTTCCGATTCTTCGGTGCTGGCGCCAATGTGCGGCATGGCGATGACCCGAGTGTTGCCCAACATGGCGGGCTCCGGGAAGTCACACACGTATTTGCCCAGTTTGCCGTTCTCAAGGCTGCGCAAAACGGCATCGGAATCGACAATGGTTTCGCGGGCAAAATTGAGCAGCACAGTGCCCGGTTTCATGGCCGCCAAAGCCGCGCTGTTGATCAAATGCCGGGTGGCGTCCATGGCGGGCACGTGCAGGCTGATGTAGTCCGCGCGGGCCAGCAGGGCTTGCAGGTTTTCCATGCGCGTGACCTCGTTGCTCAAACGCCAGGCTGCGTCGATGGACAACGCGGGGTCAAAACCCAGCACCTTCATGCCCATGGCCAAAGCCATGTCAGCCACCATGGAACCAATCGCGCCCAAGCCCACAATGCCCAGGGTTTTGCCCTTGATTTCGCCGCCGGCAAAGCGGGATTTTTCTTTTTCTAGCAAAGCCGCCATGGCGACAGCGTCCGTCATGTCCGTGAGTGAATTCACATACGCCATGCCGGGCAGAATGCCGCGCGTGGCCAGCAACATGCCGGCCATCACCAGCTCTTTGACGGCATTGGCGTTGGCGCCAGGCGTGTTGAAGACGACGACGCCGAGTTTGCTGTAGTCCTGGATGGGCACGTTGTTGGTGCCAGCGCCTGCCCGGGCTGCGGCCAGCAGGGACTTGGGGACTTCGACGCCTTGCAGCTTCTGGCTGCGCAGCAAGAAGGCATCGGGGCTGCCGATGTCGCTGCCCACTTCATAAGACTGGCGCGGGAAGCGGTCCAGCCCTTTGACGGAAATCTGGTTGTAGGTTCTGACTTTGTACATGTTACATAATGAATAGCAAACTATCTAATAAGCACGGGAACATTCGGTCTATTTCTCTTCTAAGACCTGAGCATAGGCCCACGACAGCCAGGGCATCAACGCCATCAGGTCCGCTTGCTCCACCGTGGCTCCGCACCAGATGCGCAGGCCGGCCGGCGCGTCTTTGTAGGCACCAATGTCATAGGCCACAGCTTCGCCATCCAGCAGTTTGGCCATTTTTTTGACCTGGTCTTCAGTCGCCTTTAACGTCAGGCAGACGCTGGTGTTGGACCGCGTGGATTTGTCTTTGGCCAGAAAGGAGATCCAGTCATGGGTGGCCACAAAATCTTCAATCACTTTCAAATTGGCCTCGCTGCGGGCCACGGTGCCGCCTGCCCCATGCACGCCACCAATGCTGTCAGCCCATTTCAGCGCGTCCAGGTAGTCGGCCACGCACAACATCGACGGCGTGTTGATGGTCTCGCCCTTGAACAGGCCTTCGTTCAGCTTACCCGCAGACTTCATGCGGAACACCTTGGGCATGGGCCAGGGCGGGCTGTAGGCTTCGATGCGCTCCACAGCGCGGGGGCTAAGAATCAGCATGCCATGGCCACCCTCGCCGCCCAGCACTTTTTGCCAGGAATACGTGACCACGTCCAGCTTGTCCCAGGGCATGTCCATGGCGAACACAGCCGAGGTGGCATCGCAGATCGTCAGGCCGGCGCGATCCGCAGGAATCCAGTCGCCGTTGGGTACCTTGACGCCCGAGGTCGTGCCGTTCCAGACAAAGACCACGTCGTTGTCAAAGTTGACCTGCGTCAGTTCGGTGATGTCGCCATAGTCGGCCTTGATCACCTTGGTGTTGGGCAGCTTGAGCTGTTTGACGATGTCGGTCACCCAGCCGGCGCTGAAGGACTCCCACTCCAGCACGTCCACGCCGCGCGCGCCCAGCAGCGACCACATCGCCATCTCGATGGCACCGGTGTCGGACCCTGGCACCACCGCCACGCGGTAGCCCTCGGGCAGGCCCAGAATGCGCGCCGTCTCGGTGCAGCAGGCCGCCAGCGCCTTCTTGCCCAGAGCCGAGCGGTGTGACCGGCCCAGCGTGTCCAACTGCAGGGCGCTCACGTCATAACCCGGACGCTTGGCGCAGGGGCCGGACGAGAAATTGGGGGATTGCGGTTTCAGGGTGGGTTTGGTGTTGTGCATGGCGGAGATTTTAGGCGAGGTAAAAAAGCCTCTCATCGCTATCCGCAGTGTGGAGAACGATGAGAGGCTTTTGGAAGGCTGCGGCTTTAAAAGACCCTAAGGGGCAAGGGTCATGAACTGAGCGCCACCATTGTTGGCATCTGCGTTCGTGTTGATTACCGTGTAGCCTGCACAGCCGCTTGCTGCGGCTGTAGCGGCATTAGGATGCTTACGCAGTTCATAGACAAAGCCAACTGCGACAGTGTAGATGAGACTGCCATCAGCAAGGATCACATGACGACCATTAAGCGTTGCTCCAACTCCGCAACTTGCGTATGGATTTGCTCCGTTGTTTTAGCCAGTGCTACGAGCGATACCAAGTGGTGTGCCAGCAAACGGAACAAGTGTTTTACTTGTCCAGTCGATGGCATAGTTGGCACGACTTGCTAGGTTGGTAAGCTGTCCACAATTCACCACGTTTGCACCTGTGGTCACTTGATCATAGATCTCGCATGCTACGGTCGTCCCACCGACATCTACGCAGGTGTTGCCATCTGCTGGGACGTAAATACAGATGCTTTTCTTCACACCGCTTTTAACAGCAAGGACTGCATTTGATGGCTTGGTACCAACGACTTGTTGCGACACCACCACGGTTGCAGTTTTAAGCGTGGTGCCTGCGTCCAAAATCGCAATGATGTGAGTGCCGACCGTGAGGTTAAGTGTCGGTATGCTGGCGGCAATCCCAGACACCTTCACCCCATCAAGGGTAAGCGATGGTGTGGCAGAGCCAGTGATACCATAGCCTACCTCCGTCGGGCATGTTGCACCACCCGCGCTCCCTACCGGAATGACGCATGTCGTTGGCACGAAAAGCGAACTTGACACAGCAGTAGCTCCAGGTGTCGCAATCCCAGGTGTTGTGACCCCAGTAACCCCAGTCGTCGCAACTGCTCCACCACCACCTCC
>JANYCG010000114.1 GCA_025360385.1 Burkholderiales bacterium
AAACGCTGACGGGCCAACCTTTGGCCAGCAAATTGCTGGCCATGCCACCGCCCATATTGCCCACGCCGATGATGCCCACAGGATAGGAAGAAGAGAAGTCCGTCATCACTACACGCCATCAGTTGGGGACAGCGCTTGCCCACTTCGTGTGGCTGCGGACTGTCCCACAATCAGAACCTCCAACATCCCGTTTCGAGTTGGGGACAGAGCTTGCCCACTTCGTGTGGCTGCGGACTGTCCCACAATCAGAACCTCCAACAGCCCGTTTCGAGTTGGGGACAGAGCTTGCCCACTTCGTGTGGCTGCGGACTGTCCCACAATCTGAACCTCCAACAGCCCGTTTCGAGTTGGGGACAGAGCTTGCCCACTTCGTGTGGCTGCGGACTGTCCCACAATATCTCATGATTGCACCAGGCGTTTTGATTTTGATATGGACATCAAAATCCCCAGCCCCAGGCCCAACGTGACCATGGCGGTGCCGCCATAACTGATGAAGGGCAGCGGCACGCCCACCACCGGCAAGATGCCGCTGACCATGCCCATGTTGACAAATGCGTAGGTGAAAAAAATCAGCGTGACAGACCCGGCCAGCAAGCGCGAAAACAGGGTGGGAGCCTCCAGCGCAATCATCAGGCCGCGCAAAATCAGGAAGGTAAATGCGCCAATCAGCGCCAAGTTGCCCAAGAGGCCAAACTCTTCCGAGAACGCGGCAAAAATGAAATCCGTGGTGCGCTCGGGGATGAACTCCAGGTGCGTCTGCGTGCCTTGCATGAAACCCTTGCCGATGATGCCACCCGAGCCAATCGCGATCATGCCCTGGATGATGTGGAAGCCCTTGCCCAACGGGTCGCGCGACGGATCCAGCAGGGTGCAGATGCGCTGCTGCTGGTAGTCGCGCATCAGCGGCCAGCTCACGCCGTCGGCGCACAGTTGCGGTTCAAACAATACCACACCAAGCACCACCAGCAGGCCGAACAAAACCGGCGGCGCAATCCATTTCCAGTGCAACCCGGCAAAAAAGATCACCGCCAGCCCCGCCACCAGAATCAGGATGGCTGTGCCCAAATCGGGCTGGCGCACGATCAGCCCGACAGGTAGCGCCAACAGCGCAGTAGCCACGCCAAAATCCATCGGCCGCAACTGGCCTTCGCGCTTTTGAAACCACCAGGCCAGCATCAGCGGCATGGCAATTTTGAGGATTTCGCTGGGCTGGATCACCAGGCCCACATTCACCCAGCGCCGCGCCCCTTTTTTGGTGATGCCAAACACTGCCACGGCAACCAGCAGGGTCACGCCGACCACGTACAGGGGCACCGCCAGCCGGGCCAGCCGCTGGGGCGGAATTTGCGCCACAAAAAACAGACAGGCCCCGGCGATCAGCATGTTGCGGCCATGCAATTCAAACTGCGAGCCGTGGTCGTGCCCGCTCGAATACATGGTCAGCAAGCCAAAACTTGCCAGTATCAACACCGCCAACGCCAGCGGGCCGTCAAAACCGCTGAACCAGGGCAGGATTCGGCTCGCAACAGAGGGTTTGTCGAACACGTGGGGCATGGTTTGAATTATCCCCCAGCGCTTCATTGACACAGTGTCCTTGTCAATCCTTCATCAAAACAGGGGATGCGCCAATGTGCCAGTGCTGGGATGCTCAGGGCAGTGGCACAAAAAAGCTTGCACGAGATGGGCCGTTGCCACGCCACCCAGACTATTTTTTTGCCAACAGGAGGATCCCATGAAAACCATTCAGTTCAAACACCTGACCAAACATCTGGCATTGGCCTTGTCCAGTGTCAGTATTGCGGCCCTTTACGGCTGCGGCGGGGGCGGGGGCGGCAGCAGTCCAGCCGCGCCCGCAGTCGACGCCCAGATCGCGGTGTCGCCGTCGCTAGGACGCATCAGTGCGGGCACGCGGGTGGCCATGTTCAAACTTGACGGCAGCTTGATCTCGGAAGGAACCGTCGGCGCAGATGGCAAATGCTCACTCAGCCTGGCCGGTTACAAAGGCGCCATCCTGATGCGCGTGATTGCGTCAAAAACCACCACCTATTTTGACGAAAAGTCCAAAACCGACGTGCTGATGGGAGATGGCAAAACCTTAAGCGCCATGGCCGTCCAGCCCGGCGCCACACTCGGCGTCACGCCACTGACCAATGCAGCCGTCAAACTGCTTGAGGGCAGCAGCGGCGGCCTGGCCGGCGCCAGCAATGCCGACGTTCTGGCGAGCAACAAAAAAATTTCCGACCACTTCCCGGATGTTGCTGACATCCTTGCACCGCCCAAAATTGTCGACGCCAATACCAAAAATTCACTCGACGTTGCTGGGCCTGACGACAAATACGCCCTGCTTTTGGCCGCCCTGGCCACCAGCAGCAACAGCAACGCGCAGGATGCCTCGGATGCTCTGGCGACGGATTTGAAAGATGGCAAGCTCGACGGCCTGGACGCCAGCAGCGCCACACCCACTGCGCCGCTGGCGGGTTACGTGCCCGCCAACCTCGCCACCGCCTACCAGGCAGCCGCCAAAGGCTTTGCCAATGACAGCAGCCAGTTGCTGATAGCCAAGTTGCCGCCTACCATCGTGATCGACTCGCCACCGGCAACGGCCGTGGTGACACCACCCAAAACCAGCCTGGAGCAGGCCAAGGACATGTTTGCTGAATTTCGCACCACCAAAAATTCAGCCTCCAACAACGCCAAAGACGGGTTTCTGGATGTGCAAAACACCCGCATGTCGAACGATGCCCAGAACAATGTCGCCCCCGAAATGAGCAGAGTGACTGACCGGCTGTATTACCTGAACCGCACTGTCAAGGGTTTCGAAAGCGCGTCAGGCCAGGATGCAGGCAACGACGCGCCTTTTATCATTGGCAACTCCCCCGACACCAATTTGCCTACGCTGACTCGCACCAGGGGCAACCCCAGCGGCGCTTGGTACAACAACGAATACCTTGAGTTTTGCTGGGCCGACAGCCTGACCCCAGCCAACGTGACCATCACCAAGTGCGCCATCAGCAAAAAAGACCCGAGCTACGCCAATGGCCTGGTCAGGATTGTGCTTGCTATGACGCGCACCGCCACCAACCAATACACCTACACAACCATCAGAAAGCTGGTCCCATTGCAAACCTTGTCCCCAAATGTCACCTTCGGCCCCAGCATTGCCTTCGATGTGGATGGCTTGGGTAACGTCGTGCCCAACGGCGCAGGAACTTTGGTGAAAACCTTCACGGCCGCCAAACTCAGCAAATACGACATCAACGGCACCCTGTCTGCCTCTGCCATCACGGCCGCAGGCAACTTGGCGACCGGTGTGGACAACATCGCCGTCACGGCCGAGAAAACTTTGGTCTCAGGCAACATCTACCGCACGGCGGTTCAAGGTTCCGTCTCGACTGACAAGCTCAATGCGCCAGGCAAAACCGTGACGATTGCTTTGAGCGCGGGCAGCTATATCGACACCGATGAAACCAACCCAAGCAACATTCTGCCCGTCGGAGCAAAGTTCATTGGCAACGCCAAAACGCTGGACAGCGACTTCACAGGCATCTTTGATTTCACCGACTTCAGCGGCGATCAATTCAATGTCAACCGGCGCGCCAACCGCATCGTCTTCGCCGGCACGGTGACCGACACCTCCAGTGGCGGCGCAGGCCAAATCCTTAAAGGCATTGTGGACGTCAACACCATCGCAGGGTACCCACTTTACAACTCACAGGCCGCCGAAACCGCCGCCAACTTCTTGCGGAGCACTGTCAGCTTCACGGGCATCGTGCAAATGCCCAACCGGCCTGAACTGAAGCTGGTGCTGGCGGCCGTGCGTAGCGCCCAAAGGTCAGGTTCGATCAGCCTAAACTATTCCTACGGCTCGGTCAGCCTCACGGCCAGTGGTCCCTACAACGACGCCGCCGTGTCGCAGTCGCTGACCCTGAGCAACCAGGACGGCATTGTGTGGGTGGCAAGCAGCGGCGGCACGGGCGTGGTGAGCAAATCAGGCACGCAATTGGCGACCATCAGCAACGGCGTCATCCACTACATCGATGGCGTGTCAGAGTCGCTGAACTGACAACTCAAAGCGACCAGCCCATGGCCCGGGTCACGCTCCAAGCAGTCCGGCGCTTGGGCCTGTTCACCAAACGCCCCATTTGTTTGGCCTTGGGCATTCTGCTCAATGGGCAGGCCCAAGCGGATGGCCTGCTGGCCATTGACAACCCGGCGCGCAACGGCACCCGGCCCCAAGCCTATGCCAGCGTGCAGGCCTTTGAAGGCAATGACCAAGTGGCGATGCGCGAGTTTGGCGCGAACTGGCACGGTGACTACACGCCGCGCCCAGGCGCCAATTTGGCATTGCAAGTATTCAGGGCAGAGGCAGGCACCCAGTGGTTCGGGTATCGCCTGGGCCTGCTCGCCCGTGGTTTGGCAACGGCCCAAACCAACCGCGACACATCCGACCTTATCCATCAGAACAAATTGGCCCTGGGCTACGACATAGGCCGCAGCTACACCATCGACTACAAGCTGCAGGGATTTGACGCAACGGGCGTGCGCCTGAGCAAGTCGTTCTCGCTGGCAGCCGTTGGCCCATGGCATCTGCAATGGGGCGCAGGCGCTTCTTATTTGAGAGCACAGTCCGTCAAACTGGCAAGCTCCAGTGGCTCGGTGACAACGCTCAATACGAAAGACTTCAACGCGTCCGTGGGCATGGTCACCAGCGACAACCGCATCAACCAGAGTGATTTGACCTACTTCAATGCGCCATTTGGCCGCATCACCAACCCAACTGGGGAGGGTTATGCGCTAGACCTGGGCCTGCTGCTGGCGCATGAACCCAGTGGACTTGAATTTGACCTGGCCATCAACGACCTGACCGGCCAGATGACCTGGCGCGACCTGCCGCGCAATGTGGAGACCTTCAACAACTCCAACAAATTTTTTGACGCCAACGGTTTTGTGCAGTTCAACCCGACCACCACCCGCACCAGCAGTTTTGCCAACACCGTCCAGACGCTAGACCCCAAGGCCTGGTTGGCGGTCAGTTACCCGTGGTTGCAATGGCGCGTTCAGGCCGGTGCGAGCATTCTCAATGGCCAATGGCTGCCGCAACTCGATGTCAAATATTCCTTCCATGCCAACTGGCAGTTGACAGCGCAGTACGACACCTATTTCAAAACCTATGGCCTGTTGCTGCAAACTCCATACTTTCAAATCGGCATCCGGGCCGACCAATTCAATCCAGATCAGACCAAAGCCATGGGCGTGTTTTTAGCGCTGAATTTACCGCTGGATTGAGCGCCCACACTGTCACCGCCCTTTTATACTGCCGACTTTGGGCGCCAGCCCATCAGATTCGCCTGATGCCCACCACCCACCTGCTCTACCTGCACGGCTTTCGCTCGTCGCCGCTATCGACCAAGGCTCGCTTGATGGCCGCCAGGGTGGCGCGCGCGCATCCCCGCGTCACCTGGTGGTGTCCGCAACTGCCGCCGTCCCCGCGCGAGGCCGGCGCCCTGATCGAACACGGCATTCAAGCCTGGCCGCCTGGCACGATGGCGGTGGTTGGCTCTTCACTGGGCGGGTTTTATGCCAGTTGGGTGGCAGAGCGTTGGGCTTGCAAAGCAGTGCTGCTCAACCCAGCCGTGGATCCGGCCCGCGACCTGGCCAAATACATTGGCGAACACACCAGCTGGCATGACCCGGCGGAGCGGTTTTTCTTCAAGGCAGGGTATGTGGACGAGTTGCGCCAACTCGCCGTCACGGGCCTGGCCCAGCCGCAAAATTACCTCGCCATCATCGCCAAAGGCGACGAAGTGCTGGACTGGCGTGAGATGACGGGGCGTTACCCCGGCGCCTGCATCAAGCTGTTGGACGGCAGCGACCACGCGATCAGCGATTTTGCCGGCCACATGGATGAAGTTTTCAGCTTTTTGAACCTGCAGACCTAAATTCCTATGGCCCAGCCGATGGGGAATTACTCCGCCATCCCCCGGCCGAAAGCAGTGAGCTGAATTGCAGGGACAATCTCCCCATGTTTTTATTGTTTGATGAAGCCGGTAAATTTCTGGCCGGCAAGGTGTTGTCAGAGTCGGAAAGCTCGCTGCAAGTGGAGCTTGACAGCGGCAAACGTGTCAAGGTCAAGGCCGCCAATGCGCTGTTGAAGTTTGAAAAACCGGCACCTGCCGCCTTGGTGGCGGCTGCCCAGGCCATGAGCCAGACGATAGAGCTGGAACTGGCCTGGGAGTTTTCACCCGAGGACGACTTTGGTTTTACCGACCTGGCGCGGGATTATTTTGCAAGCGGCGGCCAGAATGCCACACTGGAGCAGCAGGCCGCTGCGCTGTTTCGCCTGCATGAGTCCCCCCACTACTTTCGCCGCGCCGGCAGAGGGCGGTTTCGCAAGGCGGGCGCCGACGTGATTGCACTGGCGCTGGCCGCCATCGAGAAGAAAAAACTAATCGCCGAGCAAATCACCCAGTGGGTGGCTGACTTGAGCGCAGGCACTTGCCCGGAGCCCATCCGAGAACAGATTTACAAAATCCTGTTCAAGCCAGACAAAAACGCGCCCGAATACAAGGCGGTGGTGGAGGCCTCCCGCGCCACCCATCTGGCACCGCTGGACCTGCTGCAAAAGGCCGGCGCGATTAACTCGCCCTATCAGTTCCACTGGAAGCGCTTTTTGCTGGAGAATTTTCCCAAAGGCACTGGCTTCCCCGCTGTCGATGCGCCACTCATCACCGAGAGCTTGCCGTTGGCCCCGGTGCAGGCCTTCAGCATTGACGACTCGGCCACCACCGAAATCGACGATGCCTTGAGCGTGCAGGGCCTGGGCACCGGTGAGGTGGTTGTCGGTGTGCACATTGCCGCCCCCGGCCTGGCCGTGCAGCCAGGCGACGCCGTGGACAAACTCGGCCGCGCGCGGCTGTCTACCGTCTACATGCCGGGTTACAAAGTCACCATGCTGCCCGATGCGCTGGTGCAAAGCTACACCCTGCAAGAAGGGCGTGACTGCCCGGCCGTGTCGCTTTACGTGACCCTGGACGAGGCCACGCTGGAGGTCAAAAGCAGCGTCACAAAACTGGAGCGTGTGCCAATTGCCGCCAACCTGCGGCACGACCAGCTCGATGCCTTGGTGACAGCCGAATGGCTTGAAAACCCGGACTTTGAACATGAAACAGAGCTAAAGTCCCCGTCAATAGGTCGTTATCAGCTATCTTTTTTATATAGACTGGCAAAACACCGCAAAGCCGGACGTGAGCTGGTGCGCGGCAAACCGGAAACCTTCAACCGGCCAGACTACAACTTCAAGCTGGTGGGCAACGGCAAGGCTGAACCCCAGGGCGACGAGCAGGTGCAGATCAGCATCCGGCAACGCGGCGCGCCGCTGGATTTGATCGTGGCCGAAGCGATGATCCTGGCCAACAGCACCTGGGGCAGTTGGCTGGCCGAGCTGGGCGTGCCCGGCATTTACCGCAGCCAGGCTTCCTTGTTGCCGGGTGTGAAGGTGCGCATGGGCACCAAGGCGCTGCCGCATGCCGGCATTGGCGTGGCCGCCTACGCCTGGAGCACTTCGCCGCTGCGCCGTTACACCGACCTGGTCAACCAGTGGCAAATCATTGCCTGCGCCCGGCACGGCAAAACGGCGGCGTTGGCGGCGCCGTTCAAGCCCAAAGACGCAGAGCTGTTCTCCATCATCTCCAGCTTTGATTCAGCCTACTTCGCGTACAACGGTTTTCAGGGTGGGATGGAGCGTTTCTGGACGCTCAAATACCTTCGGCAAAACGGCATCAGCGAAATCACCGCCAGTGTTTTCAAAGAGAACATGGTGCGGGCCGACGACCTGCCCCTGGTGCTGCCGGTGATGGGTGGCAAAGACCTGCCACGCGGGGCGCGGGTGCGCGTGCGGCTGGGCGACATTGACGACATCACGCTGGACGTGGTGGGCACGGTGATTGAACGCCTGGATGCGCCGGCCGACGCGAACACGAGCACTACCGAGAACGCCGACGAAGACGACGACGATGGGCAAGTGGCCGGCCCCATTGCCATTGCGGTGGATATGGATGAGGCGGCCCCCGCAAACGAGGCACCCATCGCCGAAGTGGCCGCTTAACTTTCACACCAAGGTCCGCCCCTAAAATTCAGTGTCATGAATTTGAAGCAATTCAGCACTCTGCAAATCGCCCTTGGCGCGTCCATCGCCGTGCATGCGGTGTTGCTGACAGTGCGTTTTGTCGACCCGGATTCCTTCAACCGCGTGTTTCAGGACACCCCGCTAGAGGTAATCCTGGTCAATGCCCGCAGCAATGAGAAACCGGTGCTTGCCAAAGCCATCGCACAGGCGTCACTGACGGGCGGCGGCGAGGCTGAAAAAGGTCGCGCCAGCACACCGCTGCCGCCCTCGGCCCTGTCTGAGGCCGGGGAGTCGATGGAGGACGAAACCCGCCGCCAGTTGCAGTCCTTGCAGGAGCAGCAGAACCTGATGCTGGCCATGGTCAAAAACCAGTTGGCGGCGTTGCCACCGCCCGACCCCAAGCAAGCCAGCGACACCTCCGAACAGAATGCCGCCGAGGAAAAACGCCGCCGCCTGGTCAAGCTGCTGGCCGAGATCGAGCGGCGCATCAACCTGGAGAACGCGCGCCCGAAAAAGCGCTACATCAGCCCGTCCACGCGCGAGGAGGTCTATGCAATTTATTACAACAACTTGCGCCACGCGATTGAAGACAAAGGCACCGAGAACTTCCCCGAGGTCGGCGGCAAAAAGCTCTATGGCGAGTTGACCATGATCGTCACCGTCAACTTTGACGGGCAGATTTTAAAAACTGAAATTGTCGAAAGCTCTGGCAACAAAACGCTGGACCGCCGCGCCGAAGCCATTGCCCGCACGGCCGCGCCGTTTGGCGCATTCAACGCCGCCATGCGGGCCAGGGCCGACCAGATTTTGGTGGTCTCGCGCTTCAAGTTCACGCGTGACGAAACGCTCGAGACTCGGCTGACGGCCGGGCAATAGTTGATGGATCGCCTGGTGTGAAACTGCTGCTGCGCTGGTTGGGCTTGGTGGCTTTGGCAGCCTTGGCGCTGCAGCTGTTTTTTCTGGCGAAGATCGCCCTGATGCTGGTGCTGCACCCGCAATCCACCGCCTTTGAACGTTCAGAGGCCTGGCGCTTGGCCACCACCCAATCCACGGGCAAGCCCAGCATGAAATGGCAGCAACAGTGGGTCAGTTACGGCCAAATTTCAGACCACTTGAAACGCGCCGTCATCGCCTCTGAAGACGACGGCTTTGCCTACCATGACGGGGTCGATTGGGATGCGCTTGAAAAGGCCTGGCAAAAGAATGAAAAGGCCCAGGCACAAACGGCCATGACGGCCAAGACGGCCAAGGCGGCAAATTCTGCAAATGGCACGGCGCAGAAACCGGGCAAGACAACCCGGCCCGCCAAAGTGGTTGGTGGCTCGACCATCACCCAGCAGTTGGCCAAAAACCTGTTCTTGTCGGGTGAACGCACCCTGGTGCGCAAAGGACAAGAATTTGTGCTGACCTTCATGCTCGAAGCGGTGCTGGACAAAGAGCAGATTCTGGAAATTTACCTCAACCACGTGGAGTGGGGTGAGGGCATTTTTGGCGCGGAAGCCGCCGCGCAATCCTACTTTCACAAACCCGCTGCTCGCTTGCTGCCGATCGAGGCCGCGCGATTGGCGGTGATGTTGCCGCGCCCCAAGTATTTTCAGAAACTGCCCGCGTCAAACTACCTGGCCGAACGCTCAGCGGTGATTGCGGCGCGCATGGGTTCTGCCGAGCTGCCCTGAATTGGTGACGACCCTGGCTTTCAGTATCATCCCGCCATGCGCGTTCAATTGATGAGTTGGTTTCTGCTGGGGCTGATCCGGGTCCTGACCGGCTCTCAGGCGCGTTGGGTCGGGTGCCCGCCCAAGGCCGAGCAGCGCATCTACTTCGCCAACCACCAAAGCCATGCCGATCTGGTGCTGATCTGGGCGGCGCTGCCGCGTGATTTGCGCAGCATCACCCGGCCGATTGCGGCGCGCGACTACTGGACCAAAACGCCCTTCAAGCAATGGATCACCACGGCCGTGTTCCACGCCATCTACGTCGCGCGCGAGCGCACTGCTGACGAAGACCCGCTGGCCCCACTGTGTGAGGCGCTGGACCAGGGCGACAGCGTGGTGTTGTTCCCCGAAGGCACACGCGGCCATGCCCAGGAGCCAGCCGCCTTCAAGTCAGGCCTGTACAACCTGGCGCAGCGTTACCCCCACGTGGTGCTGGTGCCGACCTGGATCAACAATGTGCAACGGGTCATGCCCAAGGGAGAAGTGGTGCCGGTGCCCGTGTTGTGTTCGGTGACCTTTGGCGTGCCACTCAGCTTGGGCGCCGATGAAGAGCGGCGCCCGTTTTTGGATCGCGCGCGCAGCGCGGTGATCGCCCTGCGCGAGATCTGATGCCGCCTTTGAACCCGCCTTGAGCCCGCTGCCCCTCGATGTACCAGTTCCTCAAAAGCCTTAGCAGCACCCAGCAAGTCGGCGCGATGTTTGTGATCGTGTTCGGCTGCCTGGCGCTGGCGGGCATCATCACCTTTTCACTCTCGATCCGCGAGCACGGTGAGGGCGCGCAAGCCGACGCCAAACGGTATGAGCTGGACAATCTGAATGGCATTTTGCGCACCAGCTGGGTCATGGCTTTCCTGTTCTGGGTCGGCTGGATGGCGGGCGACTGGGTGGCCATCACTCTGTTTGGCCTGGTGTCTTTCTTTGCGCTGCGCGAGTTCATGACCCTGTCGCCCACCCGCCGGGGCGACCACCGCAGCCTGGTTCTGGCCTTCTTTGTGGTGTTGCCGACGCAGTATTTTCTGGTCGGCACCGAGCACTTTGACCTGTTCACCGTGTTTATCCCCGTGTATGTGTTTCTGGCGATTCCGGTGGTCAGCGCCCTGGCCAACGACCCGCACCATTTTCTGGAGCGCAACGCCAAGTTGCAATGGGGCATCATGGTGTGCATCTACGGCATGAGCCATGTGCCGGCGCTGTTGCTGCTTGACTTCCCGCACTACGACAACAAGAACGCGTTTTTGGTTTTTTACCTGGTGTTTGTCGTGCAGTTGTGCATGGTGGTGCAGTACCTGGTGTCGCGCAAACTGAAGCTGCCACCCACCGCGCCCAACATCAGCCAGAGCTTCAACTGGCGCAGTTGGCTGATCGCCATGGTGGTCGCCAGCCTGGCGGGCGCCATCCTGTCCGCTGTCACGCCCTTTGTGCCGGGCCAGGGTTTTGTGATGTCGCTGATTGCCTGCTCGGCCGGCACGCTGGGCCATTTCGTCATGAAGGCGCTGAAGCGGGACCGCGGCATTCCCAACTGGGGCGGCCAGATGGCGTCGGTCACCGGTGCGGGCGGTCTGCTGGACCGGGTCGATGCCCTGTGTTTTGCAGCGCCGGTGTTTTTTCACTCCGTGCGTTGGTATTTTGGGCTTTGATAGATGAAATGTGCAGAATGTTCCCGTCAATGCTCAATTGTTAGCTATTTAATATGTAGCATACGTTTGCACAATCCGGCGAGCCCACTTTAAGCCCATGAGAATTTTAGGCATCGACCCCGGCCTGCGCACCACCGGCTTTGGCGTGATCGACATGGACGGCGCAAATCTCGCTTACGTGGCCAGCGGCACCATCAGCACCACCCACATCGAGAAGGGCCAATTGCCCGCCCGCCTGAAGGTCTTGTTTGAGGGCGTGAAAGAAGTCCTGGCGCGTTATGAGCCTGACAGCGCTTCGGTCGAAATTGTCTTTGTCAACGTCAATCCGCAGTCCACCTTGCTGCTGGGCCAGGCGCGTGGTGCCTGCGTGACGGCCCTGGTGTCGGCCGACCTGCCCGTGGCGGAATACACCGCACTGCAAATGAAGCAGGCTGTGGTCGGTTATGGCCGGGCTGACAAAACCCAGGTGCAAGAGATGGTGAAGCGCCTGCTCAATCTGCCCGCCCTGCCCGGCCCCGACGCAGCCGATGCACTGGGTCTGGCCATCACCCATGCCCACGCTGGCGCGGGCCTGGCGCGCATGGCCTACGCGAAGGGAATTGGAGGTGCTGGCAACCAGACGCAAAAGGCAGCTTACAAGGCGGGGCGCAGCCGGTAGGCGGCTGGCTTTGCGTGTGGTCTGTTTTACCCCGGTCACCGCCACGAGGGCCGGCAAACCTCAGGGGCCACATGGCATCTCTCGCCAACCCGCAGCCTGGCATCCGTGACAACCCACCAGATCAAACACCAAGCCCGCGCGAGAACGCCCCTGAAGTCGAAAAATATTTTCAACCCCTCACGCAATCCGCTCCAGAATCAGCACCGCAAAAAACCCAAACGCGGCGATCAGCGTCCACTTGAGGGTGAGCAGGCCCCAGCGCTTGAAGCGTTGCTGGCCGGTGCCGGCAAAAAACGCGAAGCACACGCCGGCGGCAATGAGCAGCAACAGGATGAGCCAGCGGAACAGCAGCATGGTCTTGATTCCTTGCGCGGGGCGCTGGCGCTACCAGGCCCGCGCCAATTGCCCAAACCCGCCGGGCGCGGCTTTTTCATTGTCAAAACTCACCAGATCCCAGGCATTGGGGCGCGACAACAGTTCACGCAGTAGTTTGTTGTTGAGTTCGTGGCCGGAACGGAAGGCGCTGTAGGCGGCCAGCAGCGGTTTGCCCAGCATGTACATGTCGCCCATGGCGTCGAGGATTTTGTGCTTGACGAACTCGTCGTCATACCGCAGGCCGCCCGCATTGAGCACCTTGTAGTCGTCCATCACAATGGCGTTGTCCAGTCCGCCGCCCAAGCCAAGGCCGTTCAGACGCATCATCTCGACGTCCTTGGTGAAACCAAAGGTGCGCGCGCGGGCGATGTCGCGCGAATACGAGTCGCGACTCATGTCAAACTCAAAACGCTGGCCGGATGAATCCACTGCCGGGTGCTCAAAGTCAATCTCGAAACTCAGACGATAGCCATGGTAGGGCTCCAGGCGGGCCCAGCGTTCCTGTGGACCCTGGCCGACCCGCACTTCGACCGGCTCCAGCACCCGCAGAAAACGCCGTGGCGCGTTTTGAAACTCGATGCCGGCGCTTTGCAGCAGGAACACAAAGGAGGCAGCGGAACCGTCCAGAATCGGCACCTCTTCGGCCGTGATGTCGACGAACAGGTTGTCGATGCCCAGGCCCGAACAGGCCGACATCAAATGCTCGACGGTGGACACACGCGCCCCGCCGTTTTCAACCCGCGTGGCCAGCCGGGTGTCCGTCACCGACGCGGCCGCCATGGGGATATCGACCACCAGCGGCAAATCCACGCGCCGGAACACGATGCCGGTGTCCGGCGGCGCAGGGCGCAGCGTCAGCTCCACCCGTTGCCCGCTGTGCAGCCCCACGCCAACTGCGCGGGTGAGGGATTTGAGGGTGCGTTGTTTGATCACAAAGCGATTTTAATTCGCCATTCAACGCAGTCCGACCCACAGCAGCTTGTCGTTGCCATCGATTCGACGCGTCGTTGACGGGCATCCAGACATCAGGGCACTTCCGATCAGTGCCGCAATTCGCCCGAAAAATGAATTGATAGAAGCGCCCATAAGCCTCACCTTGCGCACGGACACGCCCATCAAGCCCACCCAGCCACGCCTTCCCTGCGGCGCGGGGGCAAACTCAATCCGCCTGCTTGCGCAAAAACGCAGGGATTTCGTAATCGTCCATTCCGCCACTGGACAGGGCGTCAACCTTGGCGGCGGCCGTGGTGCGGTCGCGGGTGCGCCAGACGCTGGGCGTGGTCATCATGCTGCCGTAGTCAGGCTGGGCATTGGCCATGGTCTGTGCGATGGAGGGCGTGCTGGCGGAGATCGAACCCGCAGCGACGGCGCTCAAAGTCGGCACTTGAAACGGCACGTTGTCGGTGCCGGTGCGCAGCACGGTCAGCGGCGGTGCCGTGCGGCGCATGCCCTGGCGCGACAGGCCAGTGGCCACCACCGTCACGCGGATGTCGTCGGCCAGGCTGTCGTCGTAGGCCGTGCCGTAAATCACATGCGCGTCGGGCGACGCATAGGCGCGGATGGTGTTCATCGCCAGCTTCGATTCATTCAACTTCAGGGACCCCTTGCTGGCCGTGATCAGCACCAGCACGCCTTTGGCGCCGGACAGGTCAACGCCTTCAAGCAGTGGGCAGGCGACGGCCTGCTCGGCCGCAATGCGGGCGCGGTCCGGGCCACCGGCCATGGCGGTGCCCATCATGGCTTTGCCAGGTTCGCCCATGACGGTGCGCACGTCTTCAAAGGCCACGTTCATGTGAGCCGGCACATTGATGATTTCAGCAATGCCGCCGACGGCGTTTTTCAGCACGTCATTGGCATGCTGGAAGGCTTCGTCCTGCGTGATGTCGTCGCCCAGCACGTCCAGCAGTTTTTCATTCAGTACCACGATCAGCGAATCAACGTTGGCTTCAAGTTCGGCCAGGCCGGTGTCGGCATTACTCATGCGCCGGCCGCCTTCAAACTCAAACGGCTTGGTGACCACGCCGACTGTCAATATGCCCATTTCACGGGCAATGCGCGCTATCACAGGCGCAGCACCGGTGCCGGTTCCACCACCCATGCCAGCGGTGATGAAGAGCATGTGTGCGCCGTCGATCGAGGCCTTGATGTCGGCCACGGCCTGCTCGGCAGCGTCGCGCCCTTTGTCGGGTTTGCTGCCCGCGCCCAGGCCCGTGGTGCCCAACTGGATGGTTTTGTGCGCAGCGCTGCGGCCCAGGGCCTGCGCGTCGGTGTTGGCACTGATGAACTCAACGCCCTGCACGCCGCGCTGGATCATGTGCTCCACCGCATTGCCGCCGCCGCCGCCGACCCCGATCACCTTGATCTGGGTGCCCATGTTGAATGCTTCATCTTCGTACAGTTCGATTGGCATGTGGTTCTCCAAAAAATGCTTGTTAAAAAAAATAATGTCTCGGATTTGGTTTTTTGCAGGGGATTTGTCAAGGCGGATCTGCACACCGCCATCGCCAGTGGGGACTTCCGCGCGCCAACCAGATTTTGCTGTTTTGCATGATTTAGAAGTTCCCGACAAACCAGTCTTTGACCTGGCCAAAAGCAGTCTTCATGGAGCCGTTTTTCTGCGCGACCTTGAAGCCGCGCAAACGCGCCATGCGCGCCTCTTCCAGCAGACCCATCACGGTGGCGGCCCTGGGCTGCGCCACCATGTCGGACAGGGCGCCCCTGTATTTGGGAATGCCACGGCGCACCGGTTTCAAGAAAATGTCCTCGCCCAGCTCCACCATGCCCGGCATGATGCAACTGCCGCCAGTCAGCACAATGCCGCTGGACAAAACCTCTTCATATCCCGAGCTGCGCATGACTTGCAGCACCAGTGAAAAAATCTCTTCAACGCGCGGCTCAATCACGCCGGCCAAGGCCTGGCGGCCCAGCATGCGCGGGCTGCGGTCCCCCAGGCCAGGCACTTCAACCTGGGTCTCGGGGTCGGCCAGAAGCTGCTTGGCGCAACCACTTTCGACCTTGATGTCTTCCGCGTCTTTGGTGGGCGTGCGCAAGGCCATGGCGATGTCGCTGGTGATCAGGTCGCCGGCAATCGGGATCACCGCCGTGTGTCGGATCGCGCCGTTGGTGAAAATCGCAACGTCGGTGGTGCCCGCGCCAATGTCTACCAAAGCGACACCGAGTTCGCGTTCGTCCTCGGTCAGCACCGAAAGGCTTGAGGCCAGCGGGTTGAGCATGAGCTGCTCCACCTCCAGGCCGCAGCGACGCACACACTTGATGATGTTTTCGGCGGCGCTTTGGGCGCCCGTGACGATGTGCACTTTGGCTTCGAGCCGGATGCCACTCATACCGATCGGCTCTTTCACGTCCTGTCCGTCGATCACGAATTCCTGCGGCTCCACCAGCAGCAGGCGCTGGTCGGTCGAGATGTTGATGGCCTTGGCGGTTTCCAGCACGCGCGCCACGTCGGCCGGGGTGACTTCCCGGTCTTTCACGGCCACCATGCCACTGGAATTGATGCCGCGGATGTGGCTGCCGGTGATGCCGGTGTAGACGCGCTGGATTTTGCAGTCGGCCATCAACTCGGCTTCTTTCAGGGCCTGCTGAATGCTCTGCACCGTGGCGTCGATGTTGACCACCACGCCGCGCTTCAAACCATTGCTGGGTGCCACGCCCAGGCCAGCCAGCTTGAGCTCGCCGCCGGGCAAGACCTCGGCCACCACCACCATGATTTTGGCGGTGCCGATGTCCAGCCCCACCACCAAGTCTTTGTATTCTTTTGCCATATTTGGGTCCGGTCCTAATGTGTCTCTGGTTTCTGCGGGCCAGCGGCCGCAGTGGCAGACGTGGTGACGCCACGCAGGCGAATGGCGTACCCCTCTTCGTGGCGCAGGTCTGCGGACTCCAGCGCTTCGGGTCGGCGGCCATATTTGGCCGTGACCTGGGTCAGGGTTTTAAGAAACTGCGTCAAGCGCGCCAGCACGTCCTCAGTGTTGCCACGGCCCAGTTCCAGCACGGCGCCGGTGTCAAGCCGCACACGCCAACTGCCGCGGCCGGTCAGCTCGAATTGGTCCAGGGCCAAATCCATGTCGGTAAACAGGGGCTGGGCAAGGCGGTAAGTGGCCAGCACCTGGGCGGCCTGGCCATCCGGCCCCATCAGGCGCGGCAGCCCGTCCTGCTCGACCTCATCGACATTCGCTTCAAACACCTCACCTTCGGTGTTGAGCAGGCGGGACTCGCCCTCTGGCCCCCAATACGCCACCGCCTTGTGCTCTTGCAGCGCCACCCGCAATCGGTTCGGAAAATCACGTTTGACCACCGCTTTGCGCACCCAGGGCGCGGCTTCAAACAGCTGCCGCGCCTGCGCCAGGTCCAGTGTGAAAAAAGTGCCGGTCAAACGTGGGGCCACGTTGGCCCGCAAAGTGATGCCGTTGTTGTGACTGACGTCGCCCGTGACCTCGATGGCGCGGATGGCGAACAAGGGCGACCGCGCCGCCCAGGCCAGCGCTGCAACCAGGGCCAGCCCCGCGAACACGGCGAACAATGCCGTGGCTGTGCCGTTCATGAACTTGATGTCCAGCGGGGCGCCCGGGGTTGGGTTCACGTGGACACCTCGGGCAAATGGGGCAAATGGGGCAAATGGGGCAAGTGGGGCAAGTGGGGCAAGTGGGGCAAGTGGGGCAAGTGGGGCAAGTGGTGCGAGCGGTCTGCCGCCGGGTGAATGGCCTGGTCCAGCGCTGCCCAGGCCAGCAACTGCACACACAAAGCGTCGTAACTGATGCCGGCCGCCTGCGCGGACATGGGCACCAGTGAGTGGCCGGTCATGCCGGGCGAGGTGTTGATCTCCAGCAGGTAGGGCTGGCGGGACACCGCGTCAATCATCACGTCGGCGCGTGACCAGCCACGGCAACCCAACACCTTGTACGCCTTCAGGGCGATTGCCTGAATGGCCAGCTCTTCGCCGGGCGGCAGGCCGCAGGGCACCAGGTATTGCGTGGTGTGGGTGAAGTATTTGTTCTGGTAATCGTAGTTGCCGTCGGGCGCGACAATGCGGATCACCGGCAAGGCCTGGGCCGAGTCGGCCTGGCCGAGCAGCGGAATCGTCACCTCGTCGCCGCTGATGAACTGCTCACACAACACGGCCGGGTCGTGGCCCGCCGCCAGCGCATAGGCGTATTCGCATTGGTCGGCGGACGTCACTTTGCTCAGGCCGATGGTCGAGCCTTCACGGGCCGGCTTGACGATCATGGGTGCGCCCAGCGCCTTGAACGCCGCCAGCGTGGCCGCTGCACTGCCGACTTCAAACCAGCCGGGGGTGGGCAGGCCTTCAGAGCGCAAGATGCGTTTGGTCATCACCTTGTCGATGGCGATGCTGGAGGCCATGACGCCCGGCCCGGTGTAGGGAATGCCCATCAGCTCAAGCGCTCCTTGCACCGTGCCGTCTTCACCAAAACGCCCGTGCAGGGCAATGAAGCAGCGGGCGAACCCGCCGCGCTTCAAATCATCCATGGGACGCTCTGCCGGGTCAAACGCGTGAGCGTCGACGCCACTTGACCGCAAGGCGGCGAGCACGCCCGTGCCCGACATCAGCGAGACCTCGCGTTCTGCCGACGCGCCGCCCATCAGCACCGCGACTTTGCCAAACGAGGCTGCCGAGACCGGCGCGGCAGCTTTGTTGGGGATTTGAGGGTCAATCATGGCTTATGTCCCCGTACAGACTCATTAGCTTGCTCTTTATTTTGGAGCAGTTCCAGGACCTTGACGGGAACACCGCCCATGGTGCCGGCACCCATGCAAATCACCACGTCCCCGCCCCTGGCGTTGGCGGCAATCGCCTGGGCCATGTGGGCGATGTCATCGACAAAAATGGGTTCGAGCTTGCCGGCCACCCGCAAGGCGCGCGCCAGCGCACGCCCATCGGCCGCGACGATGGGGGCTTCGCCTGCCGAATAAACTTCAGCCAGCAGCACCGCATCGGCCTGTCCAATCACCTTGACGAAATCTTCAAAACAGTCGCGCGTTCGGGTGTAGCGGTGCGGCTGGAACGCCAGCACAATGCGTCGGCCGACGAAGGCCCCGCGGGCGGCCGCAAGCGTGGCTGCCATTTCAACCGGGTGGTGCCCGTAGTCATCAATCAAGGTGAAGCTGCCGTCGCCGCTTTGCACCGGCACGTCGCCATACCGCTGGAAGCGACGGCCCACGCCCTTGAATTCAAGCAGGGCTTTTTGCACAGCCACATCCGGCAGGCTCAACTCCACCGCCACCGATATTGCCGCCAGCGCATTGAGCACATTGTGGTGGCCGGGCAAATTCAGCACCACCGGCAAATCGGGCAAGGTCACGCCATTGCGCCGCTGGACAGTGAAATGCATTTGTCCGTCTTTGGCCTGAACCTCCACCGCCCGCACTTGGGCCTCGGCGCCAAAACCGTAACTGGTGATGGGCCGGGACAGGCGTGCCGTGATGCTTTGCACTGCGGGGTCATCGGTGCAGACAATCGCGGTGCCGTAAAACGGCATGCGGTGCAGGAAATCGACAAACGCGGTTTTGAGTTGTTCAAAATCGTGGTTGTAGGTTTCCATGTGGTCTGCATCGATGTTGGTGACCACTGCCATGACGGGTAACAGGTTCAAAAACGAGGCGTCCGATTCATCGGCCTCCACCACGATGTAGTCACCCTGCCCCAGGCGGGCATTGGCACCGGCACTGTTGAGCCGCCCGCCAATCACAAAGGTCGGGTCCAGCCCGGCCTCGGCCAGCACACTGGCGACCAGGCTGGTGGTGGTGGTTTTACCGTGGGTGCCGGCAATGGCGATACCCTGCTTCATACGCATCAGCTCTGCCAGCATCACGGCGCGGGGCACGATGGGAATGCGTTTTTGCCGCGCTGCCAGCACTTCGGGGTTGTCGGGCTTGACCGCTGTTGAGGTGACAACCGCGTCAGCCTTCAACAGGTTGTCCGCCTTGTGGCCGATATAGGTTGTGATGCCCAGCGCCGCCAGGCGCGTGAGCGTGGCGCTGGCCGACAGGTCCGAGCCCGAAATGACGTAACCCAGGTTGAACAAGACCTCGGCAATGCCCGACATGCCGGCGCCGCCGATGCCTACAAAATGAATGTGCTTGATGGCGTGTTTCATGATTTTTTCGCCTTGGGCGCCAACGCCTCGCAGGCCGCCACGATGCTTTGGGTGGCACCTGTTTTTTCCATTTTCCGAGCGGCGATTGCGGCGGCCATCAGGGTCGGGCGGTCTGCCTTTTGCAACATGCGGGCCAGACGATCCGGCGTAAGGTCGGGCTGGGACACCAGCCAGCCACCACCCTGGTCGGACAAAAACCTGGCGTTGCTGGTCTGGTGGTCGTCGACCGCTGCCGGAAACGGCACAAACACGGCCGCCACGCCCACCGCCGCAATTTCGGTCACGGTGCTGGCGCCTGCCCGGCAAATCACCAGATCCGCGTCGGCCAAGGCTTTGGCGGTGTCGTCAATAAAGGGGGTCAGTTCGGCCTGCACGCCGCTGGCGGCATAGTTGGATGTCAAGGCCTCGATCTGCTTTTGGCCACTTTGATGCAAGACCATGGGACGGGCAGGCTCGGGCAGCAACGCCAGGGCTTTGGGCACCACCTCATTCAAGGCTGCCGCACCCAGGCTGCCACCCAACACCAGCACCCGCAGGGGGCCGCGCCGCGCGCCGTAACGCGCGGCGGGGCCTGGCAGGCCAACAAATTCGGTGCGCAGGGGGTTGCCAATCCACCGGGCCAATTTGAAGGCCTCCGCAAACGCGCCGGGGAACGCGGTGTAGACCCTGTCAGCCCATCGCGCCAGCAATTTATTGGCCAGGCCAGCCACCGAGTTCTGCTCATGCAGGATGAGCGGTTTGCGCAGCAAAGCGGCCATCAAGCCGCCCGGCACGGTGACGTAGCCGCCCAGGCCCACCACCACGTCTGGCTTGACCGTGCGCAGCACGCGCGCGCTTTGCCAGCAGGCGCGCAGAAGGCGCAAGGGCATCAGCGCCATGGCCCATGCGTTTTTGCCGCGAAAGCCGGAGAAGTCAAGCAAAGACAAGGCAAACCCGCGCGCCGGCACGAGCTGGCTTTCCATGCTGGGGCTGCCCGACAAGCCGCGTGCGCCAAGCCAGTGGACGCGCCAGCCTTTGGCCTGAAGGGCCTGCGCCACAGCCAGGCCCGGAAATATATGGCCGCCTGTGCCGCCGGCCATGACGAGCACGCAAGGCGCGGCTGGCGCCATGGACATTGGCGTTGCGGGCCGTTGCGTCATACCCGGCCCCCGTGCATCAAGCCGCGGTTCTCGAAGTCGATCCGCAACACCACGGCGATGGCGATCAGGTTGATCATGATCGCCGATCCGCCAAAACTCATCAACGGCAGGGTCAGGCCTTTGGTCGGCAAGGCCCCCAGGTTCACACCGATATTGATGAAGGCCTGGAAACCCATCCAGATGCCCACGCCTTGCGCCACCAGGCCGGCAAAAACGCGGTCTAGCGCGATGGCCTGGCGGCCAATGTGCATCATGCGGCGGGTCATCCAAAAGAACAGGCCAATGACGCAAAGCACGCCGACCAGTCCAAACTCTTCGCCGATGACGGCCAGCAGGAAGTCGGTGTGCGCCTCCGGCAGCCAGTGCAGCTTTTCAACACTTCCGCCCAGACCCACGCCAAAAATTTCGCCCCGACCAATGGCGATCAGGGAATGCGTCAACTGGTAGCCCTTGCCCAGGGCGTGCGCCTCTGTCCAAGGGTTCAGGTAGGCAAAAATGCGCTCCCGGCGGAATTCACTCAAAGCGATCATCAGGCTGAAGGCCAGCACCAGCACCGCGGCAATCAGGAAGAACATGCGGGCATTGACGCCGCCCAGGAACAAAATGCCCATGGCAATCACCGCGATCACCATGAAAGCGCCCATGTCCGGCTCGGCCAGCAAGAGCAAGCCCACCACGGCCACCGCAACCCCCATGGGCATGACGGCCCGGAAGAATTTTTCTTTCACCTCCATTTTGCGCACCATGTAATCCGCAGCGTAAAGCAGCACTGAAAACTTGGCCAGTTCAGATGGCTGAAAACCGGTAATGCCCAGCGGGATCCAGCGCTTGGCCCCGTTGACGCCCTTGCCCACGTGCGGCACCAGCACCAGGACCAGCAGCAGCAGGGAGGCCACGAACAACCAGGGGGCCACCTTTTCCCAAGTGGCGACCGGCGTCTGGAACGCGATCAGCGCCGCCACAAACGCCACCACCACGGAGATCAAATGCCGGGTGAGAAAGTGGGTCGGCGTGTAACGCGAAAATTTGGGGTTGTCGGGCATGGCAATCGAGGCGGAATACACCATCACCAGACCCCAGGCCAGCAAGGCCACCGTCACCCAGACCAGGGCCTGGTCGAAGGTGTCGAGCTGGCCCGGACGGGGACCCCGGTCTGTGAACGGCGGAGCCAATGCGGTGCTCATGCGCTGCCCTGCACTTCCAGGCCCATGTCACCTGCCAGCGCAGCGACCGCTTCAAGGAACACGCGGGCCCGGTGCGGGTAGTTGTCAAACATGTCAAAACTGGCGCAAGCGGGCGACATCAACACCGCGTCCCCGGCATGGGCACGGGTGTTGGCAAGCGCCACGGCTTCCTGCATGGTGCCGGCATCCAGCAGGGGCACGCCGGTGGACTGAATGGCCGCGCGGATGAGGCCGGCATCCCTGCCGATCAGCACGGCGCAGCGCACGAAGCGCGCAACCGGCGCCGCCAGTGGCGCGAAGTCCTGCCCTTTGCCCTCGCCACCCAAAATGACGATCACTTTGCGCTCGGCCCCGAGGCCGTTGAGCGCCGCCACCGTTGCACCGACGTTGGTGCCTTTGCTGTCATCAAAAAACTCAACCCCATTGAGAATGGCCGCGCTTTGCACCCGGTGCGGCTCACCCCGGTATTCCCGCAGGCCGTGCAACAGGGGGGCCAGGCTGCACCCTGCCGCCGTGGCCAGGGCCAGCGCCGCCAGCGCGTTCACAGCGTTGTGCCGCCCCCGAATGCGCAGGGCATCGGCGGGCATCAGGCGCTGAATGTAGACCTCGTCAGCCGCTTCGCTGCGCCGGCGCTTGGTTTCATCTGCCTCGTGTGCACGCACCAACCAGACCATGCCGTTGACCTCTTCAATGCCGAAGTCTCCGGGCCGCGCGGGCAGGTCACCGCCAAAACTCAGGTAGTCGCGCGCCACGCGGTCGCGCACCCGGCCTGTGACCACCGCGGCCGGCAGCATGGCCATGACCTGCGGGTCTTCGCGGTTCAGCACCATCAACGTGCTGGCGCCAAAAACTTTGGCTTTGGCCGCCGTGTAGGCCTGCATGGAGCCGTGCCAGTCCAGATGGTCCTGCGTGATGTTGAGTACGGTGGCTGCCGTCGGCTGGAAAGCATCGGCATTGGGGGCGCTGGGGCCATCGCCACGCCGCAGGCCGTCGAGCTGAAAGCTGGACAGTTCGATCACCCACACCTGGGGCAATGTGTTCGCATCCAGGCACTGGATCAAGGTCTCCAGCAGGGTGGGGCCGATGTTGCCCGCAACGGCCACGGTTTTGCCCGCGCGTTCAATCAGTTGCCCGGTCAAAGACGTGACCGTGGTTTTGCCGTTGGTGCCGGTGACGGCCAGCACTTGGGGCGCATAAGCCTGTGTGGCCTTCAAATCGGTCAACGCGTCGGCAAACAGATCCAGTTCGCCGAATGTTCCCGTCAAATATGAATAGTCAGCTATACAAATAGGAGCTACATCAGACGGCGACAGGCCTGGGCTTTTGAACACTGCGGTGTAATTTTTGACCTCCAGCAAGCGGCTGTCAAACGCGCCGCAGGCAAAAACCACTTGCGCCAGCTCGCGTTGCAGGGCCGCAAGGCCGGGCGGGTTCTGCCGGGTGTCAGCCACCGTCACCTGGGCGCCCTGGCGCACGCACCAGCGGGCCATGGCCAGGCCGGACGCGCCCAGGCCCAGGATCAAAACGGATTGGTCTTTGAGGGCGATCACGGCAGGCGAAGCGTCACTCAACGCAGCTTCAGGGTGGACAGCCCCACCAGGCACAGCAACATGGTGATGATCCAGAAGCGCACGACCACTTGCGTTTCTTTCCAGCCGCTTTTTTCAAAGTGATGGTGCAGGGGCGCCATTTTCAGCATGCGGCGGCCCTGTCCATATTTTTTCTTGGTGTATTTGAACCAGCTCACCTGCAACATCACCGACAAGGCCTCCACCACAAAAATGCCGCCCATGATGGCCAGCACGATTTCCTGGCGGACGATGACGGCGATGGTTCCAAGCGCGCCGCCCAGCGCCAGGGCGCCCACGTCCCCCATGAACACCTGGGCCGGGTGGGTGTTGAACCACAGAAAGGCAAGGCCGGCGCCGGCCATGGCAGAGCAGAAAATCAGCACCTCGCCAGAACCTGGAATATGGGGCAGGAACAGGTATTTGGAAAACACCGAACTGCCCGTGACATAAGCAAACACTCCCAGGGCAGAACCCACCATCACGACCGGCATGATGGCCAGGCCGTCCAGGCCGTCGGTCAGGTTGACGGCGTTGCTGGAACCCACGATCACCAGATACGTCAGGATGACGAAACCCAGCACACCCAGCGGATAACTGATCTCCTTGAAAAAGGGCAGCAAGAGCCCCGCCTTGGGCGGCAGGTTCAGGTCAAAACCCGACTGGACCCAGCGCACAAACAGTTCCAGCACGCGGCTGTTGGAGTTTTCAGAAATGCTGAACACCAGGTAGAGCGCAGCAACCAGGCCGATCAGCGATTGCCAGAAGTATTTTTCACGCGAACGCATGCCTTCGGGGTCTTTGTTGACCACCTTGCGCCAATCGTCGGCCCAACCAATGGCACCAAAGCCCAGGGTGACCAGCAGCACGATCCAGACAAAGCGGTTGGTCAGGTCGCACCAGAGCAGCGTGGAGGTGGCGATGCACAAGAGAATCAACACCCCCCCCATGGTCGGCGTGCCGCTTTTGACCAGATGCGACTCCATGCCATAGCCGCGCACCGGTTGCCCGATCTTGAGGCTTGTCAGGCGGCGGATCACCCAGGGCCCCGCCATCAGCCCCATCAGCAGGGCCGTCAACGCCGCCATCACGGCGCGGAAGGTGAGGTACTGGAACACCCGGAACGAGCCGAATTCGGGCGACAGCGATTGCAGCCACTGGGCCAGGCTCATGAGCATGGTGTGCCCTCCTTTTGCGCGACCTTCACCTGAACGGCAGGCCAGGGTGCCTGGCGGGGCATGGCTTGCAATGGCTGGGTAGAGGCCGAAATGGCCTCGACAACGCGCTCCATTTTCATGAAGCGCGAGCCTTTGACCAAAACGCTGTGACAGCCGGACAGCGCCGCCATCACCGCTTGTTTCAAGCCTTCAAGATTGGCAAAGTGCTGACCTGAGCCGAACGCTTGGCAGGCATGGCTGGACAACTCGCCCAAGGCCAACAACTGCTCGATCCCACGCTCGCGGGCATACGCACCGACCTCGGCATGGAATTTGGGCCCCTGGTTGCCCACTTCGCCCATGTCCCCCAACACCAGCAACCGGGGGCCGGGTAAATCGGCCAACACGTCGATGGCGGCCCGCACGGAGTCCGGGTTGGCGTTGTAGGTGTCGTCGACCAGGGTGATGCCATGCCCGTCCAGCACTCGCCCCAGCGCCCGTGAACGGCCCTTGACGGCTTCGAAGGCCTCCAGGCCGCCTGTAATGTCCGCCAGGGGCACACCCGCCGCCAGGGTGCAGGCCACCGCCGCCAAGGCGTTTTTAACGTTGTGCCGTCCGGCAATTTGAAGCGCAAACTCGATTGCACCGGCTGGCGTGTTGGCCTTGACCGCCCAGGCACCGTGCGCCCAAGCACAGGCAGTGCAAACCACATCGGCCGGCGACGCCTTGTCAGGCCGGGCGTTGCCGGACGGTGTCAGGCCGGTTTGTGCGCCAGCGCGCGGCGAAGCATCTTCAAAACTCAATTGAGGCCGCTGCCCTGCCAGGGCTTGCCACAGGCCAGAAAAGCTGTCGTCCAGCGGAATCACGGCGACACCCCGGCTTGGCAAAGTGGCGATCACCGCGCCATTCTCACGGGCTACGGCTTCGACCGTGTCCATGAACTCGAGGTGCTCGCGTTGCGCGTTGTTGACCAGGGCGACGGTGGCCTGGGCCATGGCGGCGAGCCGTGCGATTTCACCGGGGTGGTTCATGCCCAGTTCGAGCACCGCAATCTCGTGTTCAGGCCGCAAGCGCAGCAGGGTCAGCGGCACGCCAATATCGTTGTTGAAATTGCCCTGCGTCGCCAGCATGGTGTCAGGCCGATAGGTGCGCAGTATCGAGGCAATCATCTGCGTCACCGTGGTCTTGCCATTGCTGCCAGTGACGGCAATCAAGGGCAGCTTGAACTGGCTGCGCCAGCTGCTGGCGAGTTGGCCCAAAGCGGCCCGGGTATCGGTCACCACCAGGCCCGGCAAACCAGCGGCATCCATCTGTGCCTTTGAATGGGTGATGGCGGCTGAGGCACCTTTTCGTTTCGCCTCTTGCAAAAAGTCGTTGGCATCAAAACTGTCGCCTTTGAGCGCCACAAACAAATCACCCGGCTCAATCGTGCGGGTGTCGGTGTGGACACGCACGATGGCGGTTGAACCCGCACCCACCAAATGCGAACCCGGGATCCAGCCGTGCGCCTGCTGCAAGTCCATCATCGGGTTCATGCTGGGGCTCCTGCCGCAGGCTGCGCTGCCTGCCATGACCGTAGGGCCTGGGCGGCCTGGGCTTGGTCAGAAAAAGGCAGCTTGACGCCGGCAATGTCCTGGGTGTTTTCATGGCCCTTGCCGGCAATCAGCACGACGTCCTGCGCCTTCGCCCGTGCCAGCACACGCCCAATGGCGATGGCGCGGTCAACTTCGGCCGACACCGACTGCCGATTGCTTATGCCTGCCAAAATTTGGTCCACGATGGCTTGCGGTGGCTCGCTGCGCGGGTTGTCACTGGTCACCACCACCTGGTCTGCGCCCAAGGCGGCGGCTGCGCCCATCAAGGGGCGTTTGGCGGCATCCCGGTCGCCCCCGCAACCAAACACACACCACAGTTGCCCGCCCCGCTGTTGGGCCAGCGGTCGCAAGGCCTGCAAGGCCTGCGCCAGCGCGTCGGGGGTGTGGGCGTAATCCACCGCGACCCAGGGCTGAGCGGCTTGGCTGCCCATGCTGTCGCCCGCCACACGCTCCATCCGGCCCGGCACAGGCACCAGTCGGCGGCAACTTTCTAGGCAAGCGGCCAAAGGCACGCCCAGGGAACGCATGGAGGCAATGACACACAGCAAATTTTCGACGTTGTAATGGCCCACCAAACCAGTGCGCAGCAGGTGACGCTGGCCGGCCTCTTGCAGCACAAACGCCAGCCCTTGCGGATTCAAGGCAATTTGGTCGGCTTGCAAACGTGCGGGGCCGCGGCATGACACCGTCCATACATCCACCGCGTCAGGCTGGAGGGACGCGGCCAACTTGCGGCCCTTGGCATCGTCGATATTGACGACGGCAGCTTTCAAGCCTGGCCACTGGAACAAAGCCGCTTTGGCCTGCCAGTAGGCCTGCATGTCGCCGTGGTAGTCCAGGTGATCCTGCGTGAAGTTGGTGAACACGGCGGTGTGAATACGGGTGCCGTCCAGGCGCCGCTCTTCAAGGCCAATGGACGAGGCCTCCAGCGCACAGGCCTGCATGCCATCGCGCGAAAATTCACGCAGTTGCTGTTGCAGCAGCACCGGATCCGGTGTCGTCAGGCCAGTTGCACGCAGTTCAAAGGCGGGGGGCAGGCCGCTTTGGAAGTTTTTTGGATGCCCAATACCTAAAGTGCCTATATGTCCGCATGGAATGGGCTTAGATAGCTCTAAATTTGAGAGCAAATTTGCCAACCACCAAGTGATGGATGTTTTGCCATTGGTGCCGGTCACGGCCACCACATCCAACTGCTGGCTGGGGTTGTCGTAATACGCGCTGGCAATCGGGCCGCTGTCGGCCTTGAGTCCTTCATAGGTCGCAATCGCCTCGCCGCCAAACTGGAACGGCGCCACCTGCGCGCGCTCCACCAGGCAGGCCGTTGCGCCCGCCTTGAGCGCTGCGTGCACGTGCCGGCGCCCATCGGTGGCCGCGCCGGGCCAGGCGATGAAACCATCACCCCGTCCCACCTTTCGGCTGTCCGTGTGCAGGCAACCCGTCACGCGGCCCTTCAGCCAGGTGGAGGCCTCTTTGGCGCTGTGAAGTTCAAGCATTAAAAGCTTTCCTCCACCGTGGCGATGATCTGTGGCTTCACCGCCATATCGGGCTGGATCGACATCACGCGCAGGGTTTGTTGCACCACTTCGCTGAACACCGGCGCCGCCACAGCGCCGCCGTAATACTGGCCGGCGCTGGGTTCGTCGATCATCACAGCCACGATCACGCGCGGCGTTTCGATGGGTGCCATGCCGACAAACCAACCCCGGTATTTTCGGTTGCCAGCACTGCCGTAACTCTTGCCAATCTGCTTGTAGGCGGTGCCTGATTTGCCGCCGACCGAATAACCAATGGTTTGCGCCTTCTGGCCGGTGCCGCCGGGGCCAGCGGCCATTTGCAGCATCTTGCGGATTTGGCCCGCCGTGCGTTCGGACAACACTTGCGTGCCAATGGCGGGCTCGCTGCTTTTAAGCATGGTGACAGGAATGATTTGGCCGTCGTGGGAAAACACGGTGTAGGAGCGGGCCATCTGAAACAGGCTGGCCGACAGGCCATATCCGTAGGACATGGTGGCCTGCTCGATTGGCCGCCAGGTCTTGTAAGGGCGCAGACGCCCCGACACGGCGCCAGGAAAACTGATCTGCGGCTTCTGGCCGAACCCAGCCTTGGAAAACAGCTCCCACATCTCTCGCGGCTGCATTTGCATGGCGACTTTGGTGGTGCCGATGTTGCTTGATTTTTGGATCACGCCCTCCACCGTCAACACGCCGTTGGGGTGGGAGTCTGAAATGGTGGAGCCCGTGACGTTGTATTTGCCGTTGCCGGTGTCAATCAGCGTCTGGGGCGTGACGCGCCCGGTTTCCAGCCCCAGGCCGATAGTGAACGGTTTCATCACCGAGCCTGGCTCAAAGGTGTCCGTCAAAGCGCGGTTGCGCAGCTGCTCGCCGCTCAAATTGCGGCGTTTGTCGGGCACGTAGCTGGGGTAATTGGCGAGCGCCAGCACCTCGCCCGTGATGGCGTCCAGCACCACTACGCTGCCCGCCTTGGCTTTGTTGACGGTGACGGCTTCACGCAATTTTTGGTAGGCGAAGAACTGCACCTTGCTGTCGATGCTCAATTGCAAGTCCTGGCCGTCGGCCGGGGGGATGGTCTCGCCGACGGACTCCACCACCCGCCCTAAGCGATCCTTGATCACGCGGCGCGAACCGGCACGGCCGCCAAGTTCTTTGTTGAAGGTCAGCTCCACGCCTTCCTGCCCGCTGTCTTCGATGTTCGTGAAGCCAACGACATGGGCCGCTGCTTCGCCCTCGGGGTACTGGCGCCGGTATTCTTTGCGCTGGTAAATGCCCTTGAATTTCAGCTCGTCAATCTGCCTGGCTACCGTGTCATCAACTTGCCGCTTGAGCCAGACGAAAGACTTGTCCTCTTCCGCCAGTTTTTTATTCAGCTCGGTCACGGGCATGTCGAGCAATTTGGCCAATTGCAGGGCTTGGCCTGGCTCCAGTGCGACATCTTCAGGAATGGCCCAGATGCTGGGAGCCGGGACGCTGGAGGCCAAAATCAACCCGTTGCGGTCCAGTATGCGCCCGCGGTTGGCCGGCAGCTCCAGCGTTCGGGCGAAGCGGACTTCGCCCTGTTTTTGGTAAAAATCGTTCGACACCACCTGGATGTAGGCCGCCCGCGCCACCAGGCCCATGAAGGCCAGGGCAATCGCCGCCACAATGAATTTGCTGCGCCAGACGGGCGTGCGGCTGGCCAGCAAAGGGCTGGTGGTGTAAGCGACGCTGCGGCTCATGGCGCGCGCCCCGCAGCAGGCGATGTTTTGTTGGCCTCGCCAGCGTAGGTCACGTACTGCGTGATCGCCGGCGTGGCGGTGCGCATTTGCAATTGTTCCCTGGCCAGTTTTTCAACCCGCAGGGGCGTTGCCTGGGCGCGCTTTTCAACCTGCAGGCGCTCCAGTTCCATCTCGATTGACCGTGCTTCGGATTTCGCCTTGTCCAGCGCAGAAAACAGTCGGCGCGACTCGTACTGCACGTTCACCAGGTACAGCGCGCTGGCCAACACGGCCAACAACAAGACGAGGTTGAGCCGGGTCATGCTGGAAGCCTCTGCGCCACCCGCATCACGGCGCTGCGTGAACGGGCATTGCCGACGATCTCGGCGGCACCGGGCTTGATGCGGCCCAGCGCTTGCAACTTCATCACTTTGGGTGCCGCGAACGGCGCACGACGGTCGTATTCATCGCGCGAATGTTTCGCGATGAACTGCTTGACGATGCGGTCTTCCAGCGAATGGAAACTGATCACGACGAGCCGGCCTCCAGGTTGCAACACATCAAGGCTTGCCCCTAGTGCCTGTTGCAGCTCTTCAAGCTCGGCGTTGATGAAAATCCGAAAAGCCTGAAATGTGCGCGTTGCAGGGTTCTGGCCCGACTCGCGGGTTTTGACCGTGTCAGCCACGAGCTGGGCCAGTTCGGTGGTGGTTGAAATTGGGCCCCTTGCCTGTCGGCGAGCAACAATCGCCTTTGCAATGGGCCCAGCAAACCGTTCTTCGCCATAGTCACGAATCACCTCCGCGATTTTGTCTGCCTCTGCCGTTGCCAGCCACTGCGCCACACTCTGGCCACGCGTGGTGTCCATGCGCATGTCCAGCGGACCTTCGAACCTGAAACTGAAGCCCCGCCCCGGCGTGTCGATCTGCGGCGAGCTGATGCCCAAATCCATCAAAATACCAGCCGCACTGCCCGCTTCGAGCTGGCCGATCTGGTTGAAGCCCTGATGGCGGATCGAGAAGCGCGGGTCGGGAATAAAAGCCGCTGCAGCCACCGCTTCCGGGTCTTTGTCGAAGGCAATCAGGCGCCCCTGCCCCGACAGTCTCGACAGAAGGAGCCGAGAGTGTCCGCCGCGCCCAAACGTGGCGTCCACAAATGTGCCGTCGAGGCCGCCTGCGGTTGTCGCGCAGTCCGGCCAGTTGAGCAGCGCATCGACCGCTTCGTTCAACAAGACGGTGGTGTGTTGCCATTGCGTTTGCACCGTCTTCTTTCAGAAGGAAAAATCCTTGAGCACATCGAGCATTTCGCCCTGCATGGCTTTGGCCTCCTGGCCGTCGTAAGTGGCTTTGTCCCACAATTCAAAGTGGTTACCCATGCCCAGCAGCATGGTGTCGCGCTGAATGCCTGCAGCCGCGCGCAATTCCGGCGAGACCAGGACGCGGCCCGTCGCGTCCATGTCTACGTCCATGGCGTTACCAAGAAAAATCCGTTTGGGCCACAAGGCCGACATCGGCAACTGCGCAACGCGGTCGCGGAATTTTTCCCACTCGGGGCGGGGGAAAATCATCAGGCAACCGTGTGGGTGCCGGGTCAGGGTCAGGTGGCCAGCCGCCGTGGACAACAACACGTCACGATGCCGGGTCGGCACCGACAGCCGCCCTTTTCCATCGATATTCAGTGAAGAAGCCCCTTGAAACACCTGCGAACACCCTCTTTTTTGACAAAATACAAAGAAATAAAAATGCAGCGGCAATTTTTACCACTTAAATGCACCTTTTCCCACTGTATCAGCAATTGGACATTCCACAAGCAGGGCTTGCAAGAATTTTTTTCAATGAAATCAAAGACTTAGAGTTGAATTTGCAAGTGTTTATGTTGCAAAAATCATTCTAAATTAAGCACTTAGCGCCTGTAGTGAAAGTAATGCACGAAGTTTGTTCGGCCACGTCACAATATGTAGCGGGAAAGATCCTCGTCGCGGCTCAACTCACCCAAGCGTGAATCAACATACACAGCATCGACCAAAATAGTTTGCCCGCCCAGATTCGCCGCGTTGAAACTCACCTCGTCCAGCAGCCGCTCCATCACCGTCGACAAACGGCGCGCACCGATGTTTTCAGTGCGTTCGTTCACATCAAATGCAATGTGGGCCAGCCGCTCAATGCCTTCGGGTGCAAACTCGACTCGGACGTTTTCTGTGGCCAGCAGCGCCTGGTATTGCTTGACCAATGACGCGTGGGTTTGCGTCAAGATGGCCTCAAAATCCTGCACCGACAAAGACTGCAATTCCACCCGGATCGGGAAGCGCCCTTGCAACTCGGGGATCAGGTCGCTGGGCTTGCTTAAGTGGAAGGCCCCGGATGCAATGAACAGAATGTGGTCGGTCTTGACCATGCCGTATTTGGTCGACACCGTGGTGCCTTCCACCAGCGGCAGCAGGTCACGCTGCACACCCTGGCGCGACACCTCGGCGCCGCTGCCCTCGCTGCGTGACGTGACCTTGTCGATCTCGTCAATGAAGACAATGCCGTTTTGCTCCAGCATGAAGAGCGCCTGGGTCTTGATCTCTTCTTCGTTGACCAGCTTGGCGGCTTCTTCATCAACCGCCAGCTTCAAGGCTTCGCTGATTTTGAGCTTGCGAGTCTGGCGTTTTTGTTGACCGACCTGGCCAAACATGCCACGTAGCTGTTCGGTCATTTCCTCCATGCCCGCCGGACCCATGATCTCCAGCTGGGGGGCAGACTGCACCACATCCATCTCAATGTCGCGCTCGTTCAACAGGCCCTCGCGCAGCTTTTTGCGAAAGGTCTGGCGGGTTGCGCCTTCTGGTGCCTCTTCATTGGGAAAGGCCAGGGCATCGCCGCGTGGCTTGGGCACCAGAATATCCAAAATGCGCTCTTCGGCGGCGTCTTGGGCGCGTTCACGCACCTTTTTCATCTCGGCCACCCGGGTTTGCTTCACTGCCACATCGGCAAGGTCGCGGATGATGGCATCGACATCTTTTCCAACGTAACCTACTTCAGTGAATTTGGTCGCTTCGACCTTGATGAAAGGCGCGTCGGCCAGCCGCGCCAGACGCCTGGCGATTTCAGTTTTTCCGACGCCGGTGGGCCCAATCATCAATATGTTTTTAGGCGTGATTTCGGCGCGCAGACCAGGCTCCACCTGTTGCCTGCGCCAGCGGTTTCTCAAGGCAATGGCTACCGCACGTTTGGCCTGGTTTTGGCCAACGATGTGTTTGTCTAGCTCGGCAACGATTTCCTGTGGCGTCATGGGGTGGCGATGTCCAGCGTTTCAATGGTGTGGTTCATATTGGTGTAGATGCACAATTCACCCGCAATTTCAAGCGATTTTTTGACGATGTCGGATGCCGACAAATCGGTGTGCTCCAAGAGCGCAATGGCGGCGGCTTGTGCGTACGCGCCACCCGAGCCAATGGTCACGATGCCTTTTTCAGGTTCGAGCACATCGCCATTGCCGGTGATGATGAGCGAGGCCTCGTGGTCGGCCACTGCGAGCATGGCCTCCAAGCGGCGCAACACCCGGTCGGTGCGCCAATCTTTGGTGAGTTCGATGGCAGCCCGCACCAGATGCCCCTGGTGTTTTTCGAGCTTGGCTTCAAAGCGTTCAAACAAGGTGAACGCGTCCGCAGTGGCCCCGGCAAACCCGGCCAACACTTTGCCGTGGTAGAGCTTTCTAACCTTGCGCGCTGTCCCTTTGACAACGATGTTGCCCAAGGTGACCTGGCCGTCGCCGCCGATGGCGACTTGGTCGCCTTGCGGGGTTTTGCGGCGCACGCTGATGATGGTGGTTCCGTGGAATTGTTCCATGAGGCAGTCAATGTGTCGGGGATAAATCGTCAACGCGAAAGCTGCTGGCAGGGCTGAAGGCATTGCGCCCTGCCTGCATGCGCAGGATGGTCAATTGGCGCGCAACACCACGCGTGCGTGTTCGTTGATGCCAATGACGTTGAAAAAAGCGCCCACCAGCCGGTGAACTTCACGGAACTGGACGTTGCAGCCTTCGTTTTCACGGCTTGCCACCCAGTTCAATATGCTGCCAGCCGCCGAGAAATCAACCCGGATGAGCTTGACACAAGACACCACCAGCCGACCCGCGCCTTGGTGGCGGCCCAACTCCAGACGCTGCAGGGCATCGGCTGCGTCGCCCATGATTTCGCCAGCGAGCTCCACCACGACGGCCGGCAGTTCTTCCAACCCCATCGGCGCGGTGTAGGCAGCGCCCGAATCACCACTGCGCCTGACCGCAGCCGGTTCACGTTCACCCGGCATCGTGTCAGAAAATATTCTTGCATTTGCAGCGTGGCCGTCTGGCAAATACTTGCAGTGCGCCTCTGTCCAGGACGGCGGCGACACCTCATAGGTCACGCAATAGTCAAGCGCCACCAATTCAAATTCATCCTGCAGGCCCATGATCCGCAGCGCGTCCATGCGCATTTGCCAGCGCACCAAACTGACCCTTTTGTCGCCGGACGGGGTGCTTGCTTTAAGAATTTTCAACAGGTGGTCGGCACCCTCAAAACGCAAAACCACTTCATCGGCGCACCAGCCAGAGAAAATGCCGCCCAGGCTTTTCAACGCGTCGGGCGCAACGCTCGCGAGTTCGCGCCAATCCAGATGAATCGGAGAC
>JANYCG010000120.1 GCA_025360385.1 Burkholderiales bacterium
GTCAGCGCATTGTTAGCCGAACAAGACGAGGAGTGGTTGACCGCCAAAATCTACCTGACCATGAAGCATTAAACCCCGACGCGCTCGTACAACACCCACTGAACCAAAAATCGAAATTTACAGAATAGAAGTTGCTTTATCACGTGGCATTCGAATGTTCAGTATTTTGATGAAGAGAGCAATCTCAGTTACAACTACTTCCGCTCGTACCAGGCAAGCCAGGGGAGGTACACGCAGAATGATCCGATTGGGCTGACTGGGGGGCTGAATCGGTTTGGGTATGCCAACCAAAATACCTTGACGAACAGCGATCCAACCGGTGAATTTGGCGTCCCCGGTGCAATCGCTGGCGGCATTATTGGCGCTGTATCAGGCGGTTTTGGTGCAGCAGCTACCGGCGGAAATATTGCGACTGGCGCAGTCCTCGGTGGGCTCGGTGGCGCGCTTGTGGGTGGCCTTGGCCCGGTTATTGGCCCCACCGTTGCAGGTCAGGTCGTGTCCCGTGTGACGACTGGCGTAGTCGGCAATCTTCTTGGCCAAGGTCAAGGCATTGGTGATTCTGGATTTCAAGGTTTCAACGTAGGATCAGTGCTTGGCAGCGGTGTCGGTGGTGCTCTGGGGGGGCTGATTGCGCCGGCCAGTTACGGGACGGCTTTCTCAGGGTCATTGATTGGTCAGATCGTTCAAAGAGGCTTGGCTGGTTTACCAGGCGGCGCTGTTTCAGGGACGAGTTCGTTGGTTGGCAATAGACTTGGAGCGGCGCCAACATGCGCTCGGTGAAAGAAAATACTCGCCGCCTTTTATTCTGCGGAGTGACGTTTGCCGTAGGGGTATCACTGCTCTTTTACGTCATAACAAAGTTTCTGCTGATGCCACCATTGATGCGCGCGTCTTTCACTGGTTGGGCCTTAATTTTTGTTGCGTGTGTGCTGATGGCAAGCTGTTTCGTTTATGGGGCTTTGGGCATCGGATTCGGCTTTCGCCATAGCGACACACTAACGGAAGGTGATGGCAAAGTGGTGTGGAGATTCGGATTTGATACAACTATGGGCGGCCGTGAGAACCGGTTTGTCGTGCTTCGCAACAACACGGGACTATGGATTCTTAGCTCACCCCGGAACAGGTAATTCGGGTCAAATTCCAATTTTCCCAATCAAGAAGTTTGGTGTCACGCCAGCCAGCTAAAGCCAAAGGGTTCGTATGGCTTACGGTCTTGACATGCGGTAACGGAACAGACTCGACTTGGTGTCAAGGAATCCAATTGCTACTGAAAAAATAGCGAGCTATTAAGAAATGACGGGAGCAATTGCATCATTTGGCATTTGGCTTCAGGTCGAGCTACCATTGCCACAAACCCATCAGGCCGGCCCGTGACTCCACCCAGCCTTCGCAACGGTAACCGCAACCGCAAGCATCGCCGCGTATGCGAATCACGACAGTGGCTGCGTCTCTGCATAGATGGGCCACTGCGCCGCCCTACCCAAACCGCCTGGAGCGCGCTGAACCAGATCACCCGCGCCTCCGACCCTAAAGGCATGGCCATTGCCTACCGGTATCCGGGGCAGTATTTTGATGAAGAGTGCAATAGAAGTGGCTTGACAAATTTGAACAACGTCAAAAGTAGAGTCAGGCCATCCACGCTGTGACCTCCAAACCTATATCCCCTGTCGGAACCCGGCATAGCCGTGCGAGTCGCTGTGGTCGTACAAGGCGCACCCAACGCACCAACACCCAAGGCACCCCCGTCACGGCCACCGTCAACAGCCAGGTCAACTACACCCTGGACGCCGCAGGCAACCTCACCAGCGACGGCCTGCGAACCGCGGACAGCACCAACATAGTTGTCGCTCAGCGGATAGGATAGTTGACATCGACCAGCGCATTTTTCACCTATTTTGGGCAGTCGATAAAAATAAGGTTGATACAAATAACATAGCAAACTATTCAATACCGACAGGAACATTCGCCCGATTCAGCCAGCTATCCCGACAAATTCCAGCATTTCAAGGCGCCAAGCGCTCCCGAGTCCAGCCCAGGTCTTTTTCCAGCCGGTACCGGATGCGGTCATGCAGGCGGCTTTTGCGGCCTTGCCAGAATTCCCAGGTGTCGGGTTTGAGCCGGTAGCCACCCCAGTGCGGCGGGCGCGGTGGGTTCAGCAGGAACTGGGTGGCATATTTGGCGGCGTTGGCTACCAGCACGGCACGGCTGCTGATGACTTCGCTTTGGGGCGACGCCCAAGCCCCGATCCTGGAGTCCAGCGGGCGGGCGTTGTAGTAGGCGTCACTTTCTTCGGCGCTGATTTTTTCAACCAGGCCTTCGATGCGCACCACACGCTCTAGCTCCACCCAATGGAACTGTAGGGCCGCATAGGGGTTGCCGGCCAGCTCCTGCCCCTTGCGGCCCTGGTAATTGGTGTACCAGACGACGCCGCGCTCGTCCACGCCCTTGATCAGCTGGACGCGGGTGGAGGGCCGCAGATTGCTGCCCACGGTGGCCAGGGTCATCGCATTGGGTTCAGGCAGATCGGCCTTGATCGCCTCGTCCAGCCAACGCATAAACTGGTTCAGCGGGTCAGCTTGCGCAGCCTTTTCATCGAGTTCGGCGAGTTCGTAACTTTTCCGGAGTGAAACGAGGTTTGGCATGGTGGGGAGTATAGGGAGGCAGGCGAAAGGCGGACGGGGGCTGGCGGGGCCGTGCCGACACTGTCTATTTTTGCGAATAGTTCAAAGTTTTAGGGCTTTCCCGCATACCCGTGGTCACGGGTTGACCCTAGGCTATAGGGGCTAAGTCAGCAGAGGGGCCATATCGCCCCAACCTTACTTTCGTGTTTCTGGGGCGTAAAGCACCCCAAGCCATGAAAGTTTGTTCTTTCACGTTAACAGGAGATAGCAAGATGAGCGTCAAGTTTCAAGTCAATGGTAAAGCGGTCGCCGCCAACGCCGAACCCGATACGCCACTGTTGTGGGTCATCCGTGACGAGCTGGGCATGACTGGCACCAAGTTTGGTTGCGGCGCAGCCTTGTGCGGCGCTTGCACGGTCCACGTCAATGGCGTGCCAGTGCGCTCCTGCCAGACCCCGCTGTCCAGCGTGGCCGGCAAAAAAGTGGCGACGATCGAAAGCCTCTCCAAAAACAACAGCCACCCATTGCAAATGGCCTGGATCAAGCACGATGTGCCCCAGTGCGGCTACTGCCAGTCGGGCCAATTGATGAGCGCAGCCGCCTTGCTGAGCACCAACAAAAACCCGAGCGATGCCGACATTGATGCCGCCATGAGCGGCAACATTTGCCGCTGCGGAACCTACCCGCGCATTCGTGCTGCCATCAAAGATGCAGCGTCCACCATGCGCAAAGCCTAAGGAGCACGAACATGACCATCGACAACACCATCGACAACAAATCTGGCGTCCAGGCTTCACGTCGCAGCTTCCTCAAAACATCCGCCATTGGCAGCGGCGGCCTGCTGATGGGTTTTGCCCTGCCCGGCAACATGGCGATTGCCGCTGGCACCGTGCACACGCCCAATGCCTGGGTGCATATCGCCGATGACAACACCATCACCCTCATCTCGGCGCGTTCCGAAATGGGCCAGGGCGTTTACACCTCCATGCCCATGCTGATCGCCGAAGAGCTCAACGTGGACATCCGCAAAATCAAGGTGGACATTGCACCGCCCAATGCCAAACTGTATGGCAATCCCCTGCTGGGCGGCCCACAGCTCACCGGCGGTTCAACCTCGGTGCGTGACGGCTGGGAAAAGCTGCGCATTGGCGGTGCCCAAGTGCGCGAAATGCTGATCACCGCAGCCGCCGACAAGTGGAAAGTCGACCGCAGCGAACTCAAAGCCGTGAATGGCATGGTGCTTGGCCCCAAGGGCAAAAAGGCGACTTATGGTTCGCTCGCGGCAGCGGCATCCAAAGTGCCCGTGCCTGAAAAAGTCGCCCTCAAAGACCCGAAAGACTTCACCATTGTTGGCAAGGCCACGCGCCGGCTGGACACGCCTGCCAAGGTCAACGGCACGGCCGAGTTCGGCATAGACGTGAAGATGCCCGGCATGGTTTACGCGTCACTCGAGCAATGCCCGGTGATTGGCGGCACCGTCAAATCGGTGGATTCGACACGGGCCAAATCCATGCCCGGTGTGATTGCCGTGGTCGAGATTCCGGATGGCGTCGCCGTTGTTGCCAACAGCTGGTGGCGCGCAAATTCGGCCCGCAAGGCCTTGTCGGTGACCTGGGACGAAGGTGCGGGCGCGGCCTTGAACACCGCCACCATGCTTGAAGGCACCCGCGCGGCCGCCAAGTCTGGCACAGCGTTGCCGTTGAAGGCCGTCGGTGACGCCGATGCCGTGATCGGCGCGTCCAGCAATGTTGTCCGGGCTGAATATGTCAGCCAGTTGTTGTCGCATTCACCACTGGAGCCGATGAACTTCACCGCCAGCTACAAAGACGGCAAGGTGGCGCTGGTTGGGCCGACGCAGTGGCAAGATGCCGCCCAAGGTGCCATTGCCAAAGCGCTGGGCGTCAAGCCCGAAGACGTGACCCTGCGCACCACCTTCCTGGGCGGCGGTTTTGGTCGGCGCATCGACATTGACTTCATCATTCAGGCGGCGCAAATTTCGAAGATTGTTGGCAAGCCCGTCAAGCTGGTGTGGACGCGCGAAGACGACATGACGCACGACTTCTACCGTCCGACAGCGGTGCACAACATGGCGGCGGCATTGGGCGCAGATGGAAAACCCACTGCCCTGACGTTCCGCCACACCGGCCAGTCCATCACGGGACGTGTGTTTGGTCTGCCAGCCCCTGTGCAGGATCCGCTGATGACCGAGGCGGCCGTCGCGGGGTATGACATTGCCGCCACCAAACACGACGTGGTCAAACATGACGCGGGTTTGCGCGTCGGTTACCTGCGTTCGGTCAGCCATGCGCCCAACACCTTCGCCAATGAAAGTTTCATGGACGAACTGGCCAAGGTCGCAGGCAAAGACCCGGTCGCCTACCGCATGAGCATGTTGGACAAACAGCCCCGCCTTGCCAACGTGCTCAAACTCGCCACCGAAAAAGCCGGCTGGGGTTCCGCGGTGCCCGCAGGCCGTGCCAGGGGCGTGGCGTTGATGGAGGGCTATGACACTTCCATGGCGCACGTGGTCGAGATCAGCCTGGACGGTGGCTCCGTCAAGGTCCACCGGGTCACAGTGGCCGCTGATTTGGGCCAAATGGTCAACCCCGACACGGTGGAGGCGCAGATCATGTCCAGCGTGGTGTTTGGCCTGGGTGCCAGCACCAACCAGGAAATCACGGTTGAAAAAGGCCGCGTGCAGCAGACCAACTTTCACCAGTTCCCGCTGACGCGCATGAACGAGACCCCTGTAATCGACATCATTCTGGTCAAGAGCACCGAAAAGCCCGGCGGCATTGGCGAGCCTGCGGTGGCGCTGATGGCTCCAGCCATTGCCAATGCACTGGCCACGCTGACGGGCAAACGCATCCGCAAACTGCCGTTGTCGGCTGATGCGATCAAGATGGCTTGACCTGAATTCAACGCTCAACGCGAAAGTTAAGCGGACGCATTGACTGAGGCCTCGCCCACAGCGCTCGTTCTGGCTTCTGGCCGGGGCGAGCGCTTTTTAGCGTCTGGCGGCAGCACGCACAAGCTTGAGGCCATGTTGGCTGGCAAGCCCGTGTTGCAGCATGTCGTCGATGCGGTGAAAGCCAGCGGCTTGCCGTTTCATGTCGAAGCTGCGGGCCACCCCGGCATGGGCGACTCGATTGCCGCCGCTGTACGGGCCACCCAAAACGCCAACGGCTGGCTGATCTTGCCAGGAGATTTGCCGTTCCTTCAAAGCGCGACTTTGTCGCACCTGGCGGCTTGCATGGGTCAGGCTTCAACGGGTGCTGATGTCTTCATCCCCGTCTTCAATGGCCAGCGCGGCCACCCGGTCGGATTTTCACGCCGCTGCTTGGCCGATTTGCTGAGCTTGCAGGGGAATCAGGGTGCAGTCCCCGTCGTTAGGTCGTATACAGCTATTGAAATAGTAGTGAATGACGTCGGTGTTGTCACCGACATCGACACTGTCGAAGACCTCGAGCGCGCCCAGGC
>JANYCG010000126.1 GCA_025360385.1 Burkholderiales bacterium
TGGTCACTTGCCAATGCGTCAGTCCACGGCGACGGCACGGACGGAGGTCGCCCCACCTACAACGCCAAGTCCTGCTTCGAAACCTTCCCCTTCCCCACTGGCCTGACCCCCGCCGACACCGCCCACCAGCAAACTGAAACCCAAACCGACGGCACCGTCATTCCGGCGGGACTCTCAGAGGTAAAAGTGGCTGTAGTTCCCGTAAATAATGGACAATTTGCTTCTAAAATTGTAGCAAATGCCAAACCAGAAGCAGGCCAAACACGCGTGTCAACCCAAAGCGCTGCCCTCCAGATTGCCCAAGCTGCCAAACGCCTCAACGACCTGCGGAACAACTGGCTCAACCCACCGGAGTGGACGCACAGGGTGAAAGAAGTCACGCCGCTGGGCATGGACCGCAGCCCCTACCCCGACCGCATTGAGCCCAAACTTGGTATCAGCCAGGAAGACATCAAGGCGCTGCAAAAACGCACGCTGACCCAGCTTTACAACCAGCGCCCCACCTGGCTGGCCATGGCGCACCAGCAGCTCGACGATGCGGTAGCCACCGCCTACGGCTGGGCCGACTACACCGCCGACATGCCGGACGACGAGATTTTGAAACGCCTGCTGGCACTGAACTCTCAAAGAGCAAAAAAGCAGGTTTAAATCACGTTTAGAACAATATTTTGTTCTAAACGTGATTTAATGATCCCATGTTGCACCGCTTCGCTTTCTCAAACTTTCAGTCCTTTCGTGAGCGCACAGAGGTTTCCTGGTTGCTGGACGGTCGGGTTCCGCCCGCGGTCTGGTCGCACAACGCCTCCACGGGTGAGCGCGTAAGCACTGTCATGGCAGCTGTGGGTGCGAATGCCAGTGGCAAAACAGGGTTGCTCAAGCCTGTCGCATTTATGCACTGGTTTATCAGTCGGTCTTTTCACTCGGAGCCTTCGGCTGAGATGCCGTTTCACGCCCACCCGGCTGCACGACATGAACCTAGCGAGTTTGAGGCGGATGTCGATTTTGACGGCAAGCTGTGGCGCTATACCCTGCGCGCCACGCCGGGTCGGGTGTTACACGAGGCGTTATATGTCAAGCGGCAACGCATGAGCTACGTGTTTGTGCGTGAATGGAACGAGTCCACGCAAACCTATGACGTCAAACAGCAGGACTTTGGACTGGCAGCGTCCGAAGCCAGCAAAGTGAGGCCCAACGCATCACTGATTGCCACCGCTGCCCAATACGGTGTGCCGTTGGCGCAGCGCATTGTGGCTGGCAGTATCTGGACCAACATTTATCAGTTTGGCCGGTTGGTGCCCGACGGTGGACAGTTGCTGGTGGCAGCAAGACAATTTGCCGCACATGACGCGCAGCGTCAGGAGATGGTGCGCCTGCTGGGCCAGTGGGACATGGGGTTGAGCGATGTACAGATTCGTGAACTGGAAATCACACTGGCGGATGGTTCCACCCAAAAGCAGTGGAGGCCTTACGGCTTGCATCGCATGAGTGGTCCAAGCACTTTTGAGCTGGATTTCCTGCAGGAATCCAGCGGCACACAGGGCGCTTTTGTGTTGTTGTCGCGGTTGTTGCCAGCATTACAGGATGGTGGTTTAGCTCTAATCGATGAGTTTGAAAACGATCTGCATCCCCACATGCTGGAACCCATTCTGGACTTGTTCGCAAACCCGGTAACCAACCCACGTGGTGCACAGCTCCTGCTGACGAGTCATGCTATAGAAATGCTCAACATTGTGCACAAGTCGCAAGTCATGCTGGTTGAAAAGGACGAGAGCAACGAAAGCCGGGCCTGGCGGTTGGATACCGTAGAGGGTGTACGCAACGACGACAATTTTTACGCCAAATACATGGCGGGTGCCTATGGCGCGGTGCCGCAGCTATGAGGACTGCCCGTCCTGTACATCGGCGAGTTCGGCGAACGGTTCTTCTGGTAGGCGAGGGCACAGCCGAACAGAATTTTCTGCGGCACTTGAAGAAACTTTATATGCCGCCAAATATCGACATCGCAATTACCTTGAAAAATGCGGGCGGGAAAGGTGCTGGACATGTGGTGGACTTCACCAGTCGCCATGCCCGTTACGCCGGCTACGATATATGCGTCGCTCTGTTGGACACGGACACGGACTGGAATGAGCGAACACAGGCACGCGCACGTAAGCTGAAGGTCACCGTGCTGCCAGCAGAACCCTGTCTGGAAGCTCTGCTTCTGGCCATCGACATGCAGCCCGTGAACGACCGCCTGACACTCCAGCTTAAGCAGGAATTCGCCCGCAGGTTTGGTACACCTGCCTCGGACTTACGCGTGTTCCAACAACACTTTCTCAAGCCGACACTGGATACGGCACGACTTCGCATTCCACTATTGAACCAATTGCTCAATCTTATGGAGACGGGTCGCGTGTGAACACTTTGTTCTAAGGCGTCTGATCTAAACTCTGGCTTTCCCCCGAATTCACAAGGACATGACCTACTGCGTCGCCATCAAACTCAACGGCGGCTTGGTGTTCCTCTCCGACTCGCGCACCAACGCGGGGCTAGACCAGATCAGCACCTTTCGCAAGATGATCGTTTACGAGAAGCCGGACGACCGCTTCATGGTGCTGCTGTCGGCTGGCAATCTGAGCATCTCGCAGTCGGTGCGTGAAATCCTGCAGGTGGAGCACCTGAAAGATCATGCGGACAGTGACCCCATCACCATCTGGAACGCCAAGAGTATGTTCGACGCGGCCCGCGTGCTGGGCGCGGCGATCCGCCATGTCTACACGCGTGATGCCGAATCACTGAAGCAGGCCGGTGTGGACTTCAACGTCTCGCTGATTTTTGGCGGCCAGATCAATGGCGAGCCGATGCGCCTGTTCCAGGTCTATTCGGCCGGCAACTTCATTGAAGCCACGCTGGAGACGCCCTTCTTCCAGCTGGGCGAATCCAAATACGGCAAGCCTGTGCTCGACCGCGTGCTCACGCCCGACACGCCGCTGGACGAAGCCGCCAAATGCGCGCTGGTGTCGATGGACTCCACCCTGAAATCGAATTTGTCGGTCGGCCTGCCTCTGGACCTGGTGGTGTATGAAGTCAACAGCTTCCAGACCGACAAGATCGTATGCATCGACGAGAACAACCCCTACTTCAAGATGATGCACAACAGCTGGGGGCAAAAGCTGCGCGAGGTGTTTGACAGCATCGAAGACCCGATGTGGAACGGCGAGCAGACCAGCTTTCCGCTGATGACCGAGGGCATCAATGCCAAACCGCTGAAGAAGATCCGCACGCCGGAAGAGCGGCTGATTTGAAGCCCGCCCGCCCTGCATGCTGATCATTTTTGCCCACGCCAACAGCTTCCCCGCCAGCACTTACCGGGTGCTGTTCAAAAGCCTGCGGGCGCGCGGCTTCACCGTGCGTGCGCCCGACATGCTGGGGCACGACCCGGCCTACCCGGTCACCAGCAACTGGCCGCACCTGGTGCAGCAGCTTGCCGACTTTGCGCAGG
>JANYCG010000138.1 GCA_025360385.1 Burkholderiales bacterium
GCCATCAACGCCTATCTAGGCGTGATCCCTGCGTTTGGCAGCAAAGACCTGGCCAAGGTGGCCGCGCGTCTGGCGGCTGATGAAACCATGCATTACACAGTTTTGACCAGCGCGCTGGGCCGTCCGTTGCCGGCTGGCGCCCTGTCCTACGGCGCTTGATCCTGGCACCAGCCTGGCCCAAAAGGAAACATCATGCTCTCTTGTGATGTGCTGCAATCGGTCGGATTCGTTTGCGACCCGTTGCGATTTCTGTCCGGCACGTAGCGTATGCAACTCTACCGATTGAAATCCGGGAGGCAGGTTGCAGCGACGCCCGCGAGCGCGAAGACATGGCGGCCTATCTGACCACGCTATCGGGCGCCAAAGCGGCGGCCACGCGCTGAACTCATGTCTTCCCTTTCATTTCGAATTTCATTTTTCAATCAACAGGAGCCTCCTATGCCAGTTCAAAATCCAACCCGCCTACTTGCCGCGCTCGTCACCGTGATGGGTCTTGGCGCTTGCGCCAGCATGGGCAACGCGCCTATGGCGTTTTCGCAAACCAGCCTGCCCGATGCCGTCAAGGTGCCAGCCGGCCACGCGGTGGCCATGGAAACCGCCGCCGCTGGCGATATCACTTACGAATGCCGTGCCAAAAAAGACATGGCCGGGCAGTTTGAGTGGGTCTTTGTCGGGCCAGACGCCGGCCTGAGAGACCGCAGCGGCAACGTTATCGGCCGTTATTTTGGCCCACCTGCCACGTGGGAAAACCGGGACGGCTCCAAAGTCACCGGCGCCCAATTGGCAGTTGCACCATCTGGCGTGGGCAATATCCCGTTCCAGCTGGTCAAGGCCAATCCGGCCATGGGTTCGGGTGCCATGCAGGGCGTGACCTACATCCAGCGGGTTGCCACGCAGGGCGGGGTTGCGCCGTCCGCCCCTTGCGAGGCTTCAGGGCTGGGCAAAAAGCAGCTTGTGAAGTACCAGGCCGACTACATCTTCTGGCGCGCGGCCTGAGGTACCCTGCCCATGCAGACCGGCCCACAACACCATGAAAATGTCACCCACGCCGACGCTGAAATGGCTCTTGGCGTGCGGTTGTCTGGTTCAGGGCCTGGTGTGGGCCCAGCCGCCTGAAAACAGCCTGTCAACGGTCATTGTTCAAACCTCCCGCAACAGTGTGCTGGGGGATGCCGAGACCGCCAGTGTTGGCGTGGTGACGCAGCAGCAACTCGAAGCCCGCACGGTTTACCGCGCCGGTGAAGTGCTGGAAGCCACGCCCGGCCTGATCGTCAGCCAGCACAGCGGCGAGGGCAAGGCCAACCAGTATTACCTGCGCGGCTTCAACCTGGACCATGGCACCGATTTGCGCACCACCATCGATGGCATGCTGGTCAACCAGCGCAGCCACGGGCATGGGCAGGGCTGGACTGACGTCAATTTCCTGATCCCCGAACTGGCCAGTTTGCTGGACTATCGCAAGGGCCCGTTTTATGCGGCCGAGGGCGATTTTTCATCAGCGGGATCGGTGAGCGTGAAATATGCCAACACCCTCAAGGCCGGCATCGCCAGTGTTGGCCTGGGCCAGAACGGGTTTGCCCGCACCTTGCTGACCGACTCGCCCGAGTGGGGCAATGGGCACCTGCTCTATGCGCTGGAACTGTTTCACAACGACGGGCCGTTTGTCATCGGTGACAACTACCAGAAGCGCAATGCGGTGCTGCGCTACAGCCAGGGCAATGAGGGCAATGGTTTCAATGTGAGTCTGATGGCCTATGAGGCGAAATGGCATTCCACCGATCAAATCCCCAGGCGGGCTGTCGATGCCGGCACCCTGGGCCGGTTTGACGCAGTGGACCAGAGCGACGGCGGGCAGTCCAGCCGCTACAGCCTGTCGGGTGAATGGCGGCAGACCGTCGGCAACACATCGACCCAGGTCAATGCTTTTGTCGTAAAAAACCGGCTGACCTTGTTTTCAAATTTCACTTATTTTCTGGCCGACCCGGTCAATGGAGACCAGTTTGCACAGCCCGATGAACGCGTGACCACGGGCCTGAATGCCAGTCGCACCTGGGCCAGCACCTGGTGGGGGAAAAGCTCCGACACCACCGTCGGCCTGCAGTTTCAGAACGACAACATCCAGAACGAGCTTTACAGCAGCGTCGCCGGCCAACGGTTGGGCACCACCCGATCTGATCGCATTGTTGAAACGAGCCTGGGTGTTTATGTCGAAAACAAAACCCAATGGACAGATAAATTTCGCACCGTAGCCGGGCTGCGGGCCGACACCTACCAATTCAACGTGGCGAGCGACAACCCCGCCAATTCCGGCGCCAGCGCGGCCGCCAAGTTCAGCCCCAAACTCAACCTGATCTTTGGCCCCTGGAACAAGACCGAGTTTTATGCCGGTGCGGGCTACGGCTTTCACAGCAACGACGCGCGCGGCACCACGCTCACGGTGGACCCCAAAACCGGCGCACCGGCTGCCCGCGTCTCGCCGCTGGTGGGCTCTTACGGCCTTGAAATCGGCGTGCGCAGCGAGCTCATTGCCGGGCTGCAAAGTTCACTGTCGGCGTACCAATTGGAGTTTGACTCGGAATTGATTTTTGTCGGCGACGCCGGAACGACGCAGGCGGGGCGGCCCAGCCGGCGCATGGGCTTCGAATTCTCCAACTACTACAAGCCCAACAAGTGGCTGACGGTGGATGCCGATGTGTCGTTCGCGCAGGCGCGTTTTCGCGATGTTGGCCCGTTGGGGGACCGCATTCCGGGCGCGGTGGAAGGTGTCGCCTCACTGGCGGTGTCGGTGGACCAGCTGGGGCCATATTTTGGCGCCTTGCAACTGCGTTATTTTGGCCCGCGCCCCTTGATTGAAGATAACTCGGTGCGTTCGCAGGGCACACTCACGCTCAATGCGCGGATGGGTTACCGCTTCAACCGCAAGTTGAAGCTGGAACTGGAGGCCTTCAACCTCACCAACCGGCAGGACTCGGCCGTTGACTATTTCTACACCTCGCAGTTGCGCGGCGAGGCCACGCCCGTCAACGACCTGCATTTCCACCCGATTGAGTCGCGTTCATTCCGGGTCACGTTGACCGCGAATTTTTAAATCGAAACAAAGATATTTTTCTGAATCCACATCCGGTTTTCTGGCGTATTCAGGAAGCAGCAATTGCTGTAACCCAACCCCGGAGAATCAACATGAAACTCAAGCTTTCCCACTTGGCCCACGCCAGCCTATTGCTGATGGCGGCCAGCAGCGTTTTCGCATCGAGCCACCGCGAAGCGCCTTTCATCACAGGCTCGCCCAAAGTGGACGGCACCGATTTCTACATGTTTCGAAGTTACGAAGGTGTGGCGGCCGACGGCTCGGGTGGTCGATCCAGCTTCGTGACCCTGCTGGCCAACTACCAGCCATTGCAGGCCCCGTACGCCGGCCCCAACTACTTTCAGATGGATCCGAACGCGCTGTACGAAATCCACATTGACAACAACGGCGATGCCAAGGAAGACCTGACCTTCCAGTTCCGCTTCAAGAACACGCTCAAATCGATTCCCCTGCCGATTGGCAACGCCAGCGTGCCGATTCCGCTGATCCAGGCCGGCACCGTGAGCGGCCTTGGCGCCGCCAACCTGAATGTGAACGAGACCTACAGCATCAACCTGGTGCGAGGCGACCGGCGCAAAGGCGTCAGCAGCCCCATCATCAAGACTGGCGGTGGTGCAGTGTTCGAAAAACCGGTCGACAACATTGGCGTCAAAACCATTGCCAACTACCCCGCCTATGCCGCGCTGCACATCCACAACATCACGATTCCGGGTTGCCCAGCGGGTGCTGACCAGGGCCGCGTGTTTGTCGGCCAGCGCCAAGAAGGTTTTGCCGTCAATTTGGGCCCGATCTTTGACCTGGTGAATGCGCCGGCGGCGTTCCTGCTCGATCCCGCCAACAAGGACGCGGTGGGCCAGGGTGGCAACGGCGTTGTGCAGAAATCCAATGTCACCACCATCGCACTCGAAGTCAACAAGGCCTGCCTGACTGCCGGGAACGAGCCCGTCATTGGCGGCTGGACCACGGCCAGCATGCGCCAGGCGCGCCTGCTCAATGGCAAAACACCGGCGGGCAATGACAAGGCCGACAAACAGGGCGGCGGCTGGGTGCAGGTGTCGCGCCTGGGTAATCCGCTGGTCAACGAGGTGGTGATCGGCTTGCCCGACAAGGACAAGTTCAACGGCTCCAGCCCCAAAGATGACGGGCAGTTTCTCACCTATGTGACCAACCCGACGCTGCCGGCCCTGCTGGGCCTGGTGCTCACCGGAAATGCCGCCGGCGTGGCACCCACCAACCTGCCGCGCACCGACCTGGCGACAGTATTCCTGACCGGCATCACGGGTGTGAACAAGCCGGCCGTCAATCCGGCCCCTTCCGAGATGCTGCGTTTGAACACCGCGATTCCAGCGGTGCCGTTTGCCGGACAAAATCGTCTGGGCGTGGCGGGCAATGCACTGGCGGGCGGCTCCGACAACGCCGGTTTCCCCAATGGCCGCCGGCCCAAGGACGACGTGGTTGACATTGCGCTGGTGGCCATGCTGGGTGGCTTGTGCGTGATCAACGGCGATGCCAATGCACTGGGCCTGAACACGATTCCGGGTGTGCCTGGCGTGAGTTCAGCCTGCAAGGCTTCCAGCGTTCCGCTGGGCGCGCAGTCGGCCAATATTCACGACGCAGTAGACCAGGCCACGGTTCCGTTCATGACCACCTTTCCGTACCTGAACACACCCAATGCCGGTTCCAATTGAACTGGTTAACCGTAAGGAAATATCATGAACAAACGCAAACTGGAGCTGCTCGCGGCAGCCGTCGTGTCGGTTACGCTGATCGTTGGTTGCGGCGGGGGCCGCTTCGACCGCGATTCGTCAGCGGCTGGGGGTGGCTCTGGCGCCACTGGGGGTGGCTCGGGTGCCGCTGGAGGTGGCTCGGGTGCCGCCGGGGACATTGGAACCAGCCTGGCCGCCCTGATGGCCTACATGGAAGGGCTGATTGCCACTGATGAAAACGGCGATCCCGTGGACATCAGCAGCCTCACGCTGGCTGCCGACGACACGACAGAAGCATTGTCTATCAGCCCCTGACCGGGGCTTCAACCTGCCCCCAAGCCTGGCGCCCTGACACCCTCAGGCCGTCAGGTTTTTGTCAACCCAGAATTTATGCCCAAGCCCAACACTTTCCAACTCGCGGCTTGCGTAATGCTGCTGGCGGTGTTCACAGCGGGTGCCCGGGCGGTCACGACGGTCGTCCCGCAGCGCGACGACGAAGTGCTGGAGGTGCTGCCGGCGATCACCCGCCACCGCTTTGCGCTATCGCCCGCGTCGCCCAGCAATGCCAAAGTCGCGGCTGACCCCAACATGGCCGCGCTGACCGCACGCCAGGACATTGCCACGGCCCGCCAGACCGGTGACACGCGTTATTGGGGCCGGGCTCAGGCGGCGCTGGCACCCTGGTGGGACCGCACCGATGCACCCGTGGACGTGGCGGTGCTGCAAGCCACGGTGCAACAGGGACGGCACGAGTTTGAAGCGTCCCGAATAGTTTTGACGACGACGCTGGCGCGTGCCCCCGCCCATGCGCAAGGCTGGCTCAATCTGGCCGCACTGGAGCGCCTGTCTGCGCGTTATGCGCAATCACTGGAGGCCTGCGACGCCGTTGCGCGTGCAGGTGCAGCACTCTATGCGCGGGCGTGTCGACTTGAAACCCAATCCCTGCAGGGGCAACACCAGGCGAGCGAACAAGGGTTGACTGCGCTGATTGGCCAAACCAGTGACAAAGGCCAGCGCTCGTGGCTGTTGTCCCTGCTGGCCGAAAGCCTGGAGCGCGCCGGGCGTGACCGCCCCGCAGCCGATGCCTATGCGCGCAGCCTGGCCCAAGAGGGCGACCTTTACACCTCGATTGCCTACAGCGACCTGTTGCTGCGCACGGGCAAATTCATGCAAGCGCTGCAGGCCCTGGCCGCCCTGCCCGACACCGATGCGGTGCTGCTGCGCCGCGCCAAGGCCTGGCGCACGCTGGGAGACGCGCGCTGGACCGCCGCACAAACGCTATTGCGCGAGCGCACTGCCGAGTTGCGCCGACGCGGCGACAACCCCGAATTGCATGGCCGTGAACTGGCTTTGACGGCGCTCTGGCTCGACGACGACGCAGCCGGCGCGCTGGCCCTGGCGCGGCGCAATCTGTTGCTGCAGCGCGAGCCGGTCGATTGGTGGGTGGCCTTGTTGTGCGCGCAGCAGGCGGGTGACAAAGTTGCGCTGGTGGAGATTGCAGAAGGCATCCGCGCCGCCGGCTTGCAGGACGCGCGCCTTGTTGCTGTTGTCAAGACCGCCATGGCAGCCACAACCGTCAAGGCGACACGCTGATGCTAACCCGACTTGCAGCCTGGTGTATCACGGCCTGCTGGCTGTTCAGCAGCGCACCGGTTTTGGCGCATAAAGGCAGTGACGCTTATCTGGACGTGCAACAGCTTGCGTCCAGCGCGGGCAGCGACGTCCGGTTAACGCTGGCCGTCGCCATCAAAGACCTCGACCTGGTGCTGCCCATCGATGCCAACGCTGACGGCCAGGTCACCTGGGCTGAAGTCAAAACCGCCATGCCCCAGGTCTTGCAATTGATCAATCAATCGGCCACCGCATCCGCCTGTGGCTTGAACTGGCAGACCGACGGCGTTGAACGCCGCAGCGACGGTACCTACCTGCGGTTTTTGGCCCTGCCACGCTGCCCCGCGGGCCAGGCGCTGGCGCTGCAATACACGCTGTTTGCCGCGCAAGACGCCACCCACAAGCTGTTGTTGGCAGGGCGCGTGGGCGGGCAAGACCTGCTGACAACGGCGTCGCCCCGCCAGCCTGACAGCATCGTACTCAGTGCGGGCTCGGTCGCCAACCCTGCGCAAGCCCGCAACGCGGCGTCTGCCTTGCGCGACTATTTCGCGCTGGGGGTGCACCATTTGCTTGAAGGGTATGACCACTTGGCGTTTCTGCTGGCGCTGGTGTTGCCCTTGCAACTCAGTTTGTGGCGGCGCAAACCAACAAGTGACGTCTCTGTTGGCGATCGCAAGCAGGGCAGTGGCCGCAAGGTCTGGTTCGCGCTGCTGCGCACCATCACTGCCTTCACAGTGGGACACTCCATCACGCTGATCCTGGCCACCTTGGGCTTGACCCAGGCATCACCGGTCTGGGTCGAGCCCCTGATCGCGCTGTCGATTGGCGTCACTGCGCTGCTCAACCTGCGTCCTGTGCCCTGGCTGCGCGTCGAGGCGCTTGCACTGCTGTTTGGCATGGTGCACGGCTTCGGCTTTGCCGGTCTGCTGCAAGAGGCCGCCGCCCCCACTGGCCTGCTGCCTTGGGCGCTGGCGGGTTTCAACCTGGGCGTGGAGGCCGGGCAGTTGATCGCCGTCAGCGGCTGGATTCTGCTGTCCCAGCCCCTGGTGGGCCGGTCGTGGTATCCCGCCGTGGTGGTGCGCGGCGGCTCGGTGCTGCTGATCGGGCTGGCCACGTGGTGGTTTTGGCAGCGGGTGAGTTGAGGGCGGGTGTTGGCGAGGCCCATCTAGGCGGGTTAGTGGTGTCTAAGTGGTGTCGAAAATTCGGACCAAAAGCGCACACTGAAAGTCACCCGCCGTTCAGGTGGAGACTTATGCCCGACAGCGCATTGCCCAGCTTCCGCCTGTCCGCAGGCACGTTCATCGCACAGGCCCAGCGGACGCAGCAGGAACGCGTTATGCCCGAGTCCCCCGGCATCGCAGTGACCGCCTGCACCAGGTGCGAGCGGCCACTGTGCAGCCCGGCACCAGCCTAGCGAAGGCCGAACAGATCATGATTCACCAGGGTGTGCGCCTGCTGTTTGTGGTGAGCCAGGTGCCCAACGTTGACGGCATCGTGACCGCCACCGACCTGCAGGGCGAAAACCCCCTGATGCGCGTCAACCAGCGCTAGCTGAAATTTGAAGACCTCTGCGTGGCCGACGGCATGACCCCACTGGCCGACATGGACGCGATTGATTTCGCGTTCCTGCGCTGCACCAATGTGGACCAGGGTCGTTACCGCCGTGGTCCGGGCCGGCCGGACCCACATGCTGGTGATAGAACACGCCTGCCTGACCTCGCCCGAGCGCATACGCGGCCTCATCTCCAAAACGCAGATCGAGCGCCAGTTGGGCGCGCAGTTGCCGATGACGGGTATGGCGACCCGTTTTGCGGAGATGACAGCGGCGCTTGCTTGAATACTGTCGGCAAGGAGTCGATGAAGCTACTAATAATGGAGCACACTATCTATATATAACGAGAGAAAAGTGGCATTTTGTCTCTGAATTTCTTGACCGATCGCTTGCGAGCTAGCGTCATCACGTGCGGCCCTTTGGAAAGTGCTGTGCCGCAACACCGATATCGACCCAGCCATGTTTTGACTCTTCCCACACGGACCGTACTGGCGACGCGAATTCTGGGTCGACAAATGCACCGACTGCCACGCCGATCAAGTCCGGGCTCTTGCCCGAGGCCCAGAAGAGCGATGTGCCGCAGCTTGGACAAAAGGTTGACGTGAAAGTGTGGCCTGCATCGGTTGGCCGGACATAGTCGCGTGACGGCCCTGAAAACGAAACCCGCGTCCGCGGGAAATATGCGCCAACCCCAAATACCGAACCGGTGCGACGCTGGCATGCCAGGCAGTGACAGGCGACGACGGCAGTAGGTTCTCCATCTACGGTGAGCTTCAGGGAACCACAGGAGCAGGATGCGATTCGTTGCATGGGGAATCCTCAATCAAAGTCGGCGGATGTCAACAGTTGGAACTGGCCTGGGAGGCAAGGCACACGGCAGCTGCACCTTGGCGGATTCTATGGCTGCGGCTCAATGAACCATGAATGGTGTGGCTTGGGATGCCGCTTCCATTGGTTCGCCGCGCAAGAGGAAGCCCAAGGCGGCTGCGTCCGTATCACCCGCCGCGACAATCGGTTTCTCACCTTGCCAAGGCACGGTGCGCGGCTCCTTCTTTACCCCCCGCAACCGCCGTGGACTCCCTCTTGCGCTTAGTGAACGCTGGGGGTTGGGTGGGCTTTTTTGAGGAACCTAGCCACTGCCAATCGGCGCCGCTATGCCGATACCCACCGGCATCCCGGACAGGCGCCTCGCCTCATCCAATTCGCACCTGCTAAAAATCTTCATCTCCCACGTTGGAGCAACGGCACATTGGGCAAGATGGACCAGCCCAATGGCTGTGTCAGGTCGTCGCGGCGGCCATAACCACATCAGTGCTCTGCTCAGAAATGCGATTGTTAATTTACGCAATTAAACATTCGGTTGGCTGAGGTGTTGAATCTGGTGAGTCGGAGGTAGGTCAAATGGCAAATGGGATGACCGCTTGCGACGCCATTGCGGAATTCCAAACGATCAAATTCAAAGCCTAGAAGCGGTCGTGAGGGTGCGTCCCTGGCAGCCGGATGTCCCGAATGCAGCGCAAAGAGCCAGACGCGAGTGTCTGGTTTCGGTCGTAACGGCCGAACCGTGAAAGCCGGTCCCAATTCTTGAGAAAAATCTTGGTGTAGTCGCAACCCCCGGGCGGCGGAGTCGAAAGAGGTGATGCTGACCTGCGCCATGGCGCGGGCTTCCTGCATCGCCGTGCGGGTCTGCGCGTTGGACACCTCCAATTCCAGCGGGAAAGCCTGGTCGTTGACCTCGCGCTTGAGCAAGTTGTGGACGGCGTCGGACAGGGACAGCTCCATGGCCGCCAGTGCTTCGCTGGCCCCGGTCTTGATGTCGTCGTCTACCCGGACGTAGCGCATTTTGGAATGGGCTAGGGTCTTGCTCTTCCTTTGGATGGACGATACATTTCATTTGATACCTGACAAGCACCCGTGTTGAAAGACGGACGCAAGGCAGAGGAATCGGCTAAAATGTACAAAATATATAAATTTGTACAAAATAGCATGCAAACGATCCCTTTGAGCGAATTCCGCGCCAACGTGTCCGCCATGATCGACCTGGTGGAGAAAGGCGAAACCGTGTGCATTTTGCGCCACGGCAAGCCGGTGGCCGAGATCGTGCCGCCCCGGCCGGTGGCGGTGAAAGTCCCCGCCTGGAAGCGGCCGATCACGCCGTTGAACATTGTTCGGGCAGATGGCAAGACGGGCGCCCAGCTCATCATCGAAGAGCGGGAGAGCGGTTGGTGAAACGGATGCTGTTTGATTCTTCCGCGCTCTACAAACGCTACCAGTTAGAGCCAGGGCGCGACCAGGTGCTGCAGTTGGGCCAGCTTGCGGACGAGGTGGTGGTGGCTGCCCATTGCCGGGCCGAAATCGCTTCTGTGCTGAACCGCCAGCGGCATGACGGCTTTTTGCCCGATCTCGACTACGACCGCATGATGCGTGAGGTAGAGCTGGAGTTTGATGACTTCAGCGTCATGCCGCTGAACAAGCGCGTCGAAGCGTTTGCCATCGCCGCCATGTGCCGTGCCCGTTTGCGCGCGATGGATGCCTTGCACATCGGCACGGCGATGGCCGTGGGCATAGATTTGTTTGTGACCGCTGACAAGCGACAGGCCCAGGTTGCCCAGATGGTCGGCCTGACCACCGAGTTGATTGGCGCTTGAGAGAAAACCCATGAATTATCCCCAAGAATTTGACGTGATCGTCGTCGGCGGCGGCCATGCCGGCACCGAGGCCGCATTGGCCGCTGCCCGCATGGGCTGCAAGACCTTGCTCTTGTCCCACAATATTGAAACACTCGGCCAGATGAGTTGTAACCCGTCGATTGGCGGCATTGGCAAGGGCCATCTGGTGAAAGAGGTGGACGCCATGGGCGGGGCGATGGCGTTGGCCACGGACGAAGGCGGCATCCAGTTCCGCATTCTCAACTCCAGCAAAGGGCCGGCCGTGCGGGCCACCAGGGCGCAGGCCGACAGGGTTTTGTACAAGGCGGCGATTCGCCGTCGCCTGGAGAACCAGCCCAACTTGTGGCTGTTTCAGCAAGCGGTGGACGACCTGATGGTGGTGGGTGACAGAGTCGTGGGCGCGGTCACCCAGGTTGGCATTCGTTTTGTGAGCCGGACCGTGGTACTGACGGCCGGCACTTTTTTGGACGGCAAAATCCACGTCGGGCTGAACAACTATTCAGCCGGGCGGGCGGGAGATCCGCCGGCCGTGTCGCTTTCGGCGCGACTCAAGGAGCTGAAGTTGCCGCAAGGCCGGCTCAAGACCGGCACGCCGCCACGGCTGGACGGCCGCTCGATTGATTTCAACAAGTGCCAGCGCCAGCCGGGGGACGGTATGGAAGGAGCAGAGTCTGCCCACATGCCGGTTTTCAGCTTCATGGGCAAAGCTGAAATGCATCCCGAGCAAATGCCGTGCTGGATCACCCACACCAACGAACGCACGCACGACATCATCCGCAGCGGCTTTGACCGCAGCCCCATGTTCACCGGCAAAATTGACGGGGTTGGCCCGCGTTATTGCCCGAGCGTGGAGGACAAGATCAATCGTTTTGCCGGCAAAGACAGCCACCAGATTTTTCTGGAGCCCGAAGGCCTGACGACCCATGAGTACTACCCGAACGGCATTTCAACCAGCTTGCCGTTTGACATCCAGTACGAGCTGGTTCGCTCCATGGCCGGGCTGGAAAACGCGCACATTCTGCGCCCCGGTTATGCCATCGAATACGATTATTTTGACCCGACCGGGCTGAAGAACAGCTTTGAGTCCAAGGCGATTGGCGGTCTGTTTTTTGCGGGCCAGATCAATGGCACCACGGGTTACGAAGAGGCCGCTGCGCAGGGCATGTTTGCCGGTATCAACGCCGCTTTGCAGGCCAAAGCGCAAACCGGAGTCACAACGGTTTGGGGCTCAGACACTTGGGTGCCGGGGCGAGACCAGGCGTATTTGGGTGTTTTGGTGGACGACTTGATTACCCAAGGTGTGAGTGAACCCTACCGCATGTTTACCAGCCGAGCTGAGTTCCGTTTGCAACTGCGTGAAGACAATGCCGACATGCGTTTGACCGAAGTAGGGCGGCAGCTGGGGTTGGTGGACGACGAGCGCTGGGACGCGTTCAGCCGCAAGCGCGACGCTGTTTCACGTGAAACAGAGCGTCTTCGCTCCATCTGGGTCAGCCCCAAAAACCTTGAGGCGGCGGAGTCAGAGCGGGTGCTGGGCAAAGCGCTGGAGCATGAGCACAACCTGATTGATTTGCTACGCAGGCCCAATGTGAGCTATGCGAGTTTGATGTCACTGGACGGTGGGCGGTATTCGTCCGGTATCGAGAGCGCCGACGCGTCAGTGTTGGAGCAGATTGAAATCACCGCCAAATACTCGGGCTACATTGACCGCCAGCGCATTGAAGTTGGCCGGGCCGCGCACTACGAGCACCTGAGCCTGCCCGCCGATCTGGACTATATGCAAGTCAAGGCCTTGTCCATTGAAGCGCGGCAAAAACTCAACAAACACCGGCCTGAGACTTTGGGGTTGGCATCGCGGATTTCCGGCATCACGCCTGCTAGCATCTCCTTGCTGATGGTGCACTTGAAAAAGCGGGGCTTCAAGCAGTTTGCATCAGTGCCGAACGGCTCAAACGCCGCCGAAACCCCAGCCTCTTTTGTAGGCGCCAGCTCTGAAACGATGGCCTGACGCGGCATTAGTTTCCATGTCCAGCTTTCCCCTCGCCGATGCCGCCCTTGATTTGCGCGCCAGCTTGAAACAAGGCGCTGAAGAACTGGGCTTTGCCCTGACGCAGGCCCAATCCGATGGGTTGATGGCCTACTTGCAATTGATCCAGAAATGGAACAAGGTCTACAACCTAACGGCGGTGCGTGAGCCCCAGGCCATGCTGACCCACCATGTGCTGGACAGCCTGGCCGTGGTGGCACCCTTGTTGCGCCAGTGCCCGGATGTAAAAACCTTGCTTGATGTTGGTTCGGGGGCTGGTTTGCCCGGTATTGTCATTGCCATTTGTTGCCCGTTCATTCGGGTGGACTGCGTGGACACGGTTGCTAAAAAGGCGGCATTCATCAACCAGGTGGCGGCCTCGTTGAGGCTGTCAAACCTGAAAGGCCTGCACGCGCGGGTAGAAGGCCTGACACAAACCTACGATGTCGTCAGCGCAAGGGCGTTTGCTTCGCTGCGGGATCTTTCAGCCTGGTCTGCGGCCGCGCTGCACCCGCAGGGCTATTGGATGGCGATGAAGGGCAAATACCCTGAAGATGAAATCGCGAAATTGCCCATAGGCATCCAAGTGTTTCACGTGGAACAACTGGCCGTGCCAGGGCTGGATGCTGAGCGCTGCATAGTCTGGATGAAGCCGAACCTTGCGATTTTGCAGCCCGCTCAAAAGTGAAATATCTCTACTTTTTCGAGCCTGATAAAAATCTGACGGAATCAGGGCGAACTTAAAAACGGGATAACGTAAACTCCCATGCTGCGAGTGTGTTCACGACGCGGCGCATTCAACCCCACGGAGTCTTACCATGTTCGGCATCACCGACTACGGCACCTACATCATCACCATATTGCTGTTCTTATTGGTGCCTGGCCCCGGCAATCTTGCATTGATCACGTCCACCACCAAAGGCGGCATCCAAGGCGGATTTGGCGCCATTTTTGGCGTTTTCGCGGGCGACCAGATTTTGATGTGGGCCGCCATTGCGGGCATGGCTGCCATCATGGCCGCTTACCCCGGCGCGTTTTCCCTGGTGCAGTGGGCGGGCGCGGTCTACCTTGGGTGGTTGGGCATCAAAATGCTCATGAGCAAACCGGGTGATGGCCCAATTTTGGACATCAAGCCACGGCATTATTTTCAGCAATCCTTGTTGATCACCCTGCTCAACCCAAAGGCCATTGTTTTTTACATGGCGTTTTTCCCGCTGTTTATTGACCCGGCTCGCCACCAAGGCCTCACCACTTACCTTGCGATGACGATGACCAGTGGCGCGCTGATGTTTCTGTATGGCCTGACCTCGGTCATGTTGACACATTTTTTGGCCGAGCGTTTTCGCGCCAACCCAAAACTGGGGCGAGTGCTCGAAAAAACCGCGGGCGTATTTTTGATCGCGTTTGGCATCAAGCTGGCGGTGAGCAAATGACCCCGGCTGCGGATTTCGCCCATTTCGCGCAATACCCCGCGCCAAACCGCCGAATCAAAGACACAACGCCGCCATGACGCTATGACCAAAATTTTCTGCATCGCCAACCAAAAAGGCGGCGTCGGCAAAACCACGACGACTGTCAATCTGGCGGCCGGCCTGGCCAAAGTGGGGCAACGTGTTTTGATGGTGGACTTGGACCCGCAAGGCAATGCCACCATGGGCTCGGGCGTGGACAAACGCAAACTGGCCTTGACGATTTACGATGTGCTGCTCGAATCTGCCACGGTTGCAGAGGCCAGGGTGCAAAGTGAAAAGCTGGTGGCAGGCGGCTGCGGCTACGACATTCTGGGCGCCAACCGCGAACTGGCAGGCGCCGAGGTGGAGCTGGTCGACCTCGAACGGCGGGAAAAGCGCCTCAAGTCCGCCTTGGCCGAAGTCGCCAAAGATTACGACTTCATCCTGATCGACTGTCCGCCCTCGCTGTCCATGCTCACTCTGAACGGCCTGTGCTGCGCTCACGGCGTGATTGTGCCCATGCAGTGCGAGTACTTTGCGCTGGAAGGTTTGACAGACCTGGTCAACACCATCAAGCAGGTGCACGCCAACCTCAACAAAGAGCTGGTCGTTATCGGCCTGCTGCGCGTCATGTTTGACCCGCGCATCACCTTGCAGCAGCAGGTCAGCGAGCAGCTTAAATCGCACTTTGGCGACAAGGTGTTCAACACCGTCATCCCACGCAACGTGCGTCTGGCCGAAGCACCCAGTTACGGGTTGCCCGGCGTGGTGTTTGACCCGGCGAGCAAAGGCGCGCAGGCCTATGTGGTATTTGCCCAAGAGATGGTAGAGCGCATCAAGACGCTTTGAATGTGGCCAAACCTGTGTCAGGCTCCAACGCCAGAGGAAACCAGACCCAAACAAGGCATTTGTCCCCACCAAATCGGCATAGTTGGCTATATATTTAGTAGCAATTGAAATCCATGACAACCTTGATTTTGCCCGGCTGGCTGAACTCCGGCCCTGCCCATTGGCAAAGCCTGTGGGAGCAAAAATATGGCTATGTCCGCGTCCAGCAGCATGACTGGAGCGCCCCTTTGCGCGGTGACTGGATCACCCGCCTTGAAGATGTCGTGCGTGAACTGCCCACAGCCCAGCCCGTGCTGCTGGTGGCGCACAGTCTGGGTTGCCACCTGGTGGCAGCCTGGGCGGCCATTTCAACCAGCACGGCCCGCGTCAAAGGGGCGCTGCTGGTTGCACCGCCTGACGTTGCCCGCGACGACTTTCCGCCGGCGCTGCACAGTTGGCGCCGCCCAGTGTTGACGACGCTGCCGTTTGCCGCCACCTGTGTTGTTGCCTGTGACGACCGGTTTGCCTCAGCCGCGGCTGGCCGCGCCTATGCCGCCGCCTGGAGCGCCGCGTGTGTCGACATTGGCGCGCACGGGCACATCAACGGCGACTCTGGCCTGGGTGATTGGCCCGAGGGACATGGTTTGCTGCAGGATTTGCAGCAGCAACCCAGCCAAAGCGACAGCCGTTAAGTCCACGTCACGCAGATCAAGCCCCTCGCCGCCAAGCCACCCCTTCAAATTTTCAAGGAATCAATCATGGTCACCAAAAAACCCAAAGGCCTGGGCCGCGGACTCGAAGCTCTGTTGGGTCCCACCTTTGACGAATCTGCCGCCGCCATGGGCCCAAGCGGTCCCGGTTTGCCGGCCTCGCTGGTGCTGACATGGTGCCGGGGCAATATCAGCCGCGCACCCGCATGGACGAGGGTGCCTTGTACGAGCTGGCCGAATCGATCAAGGCGCAAGGCATCATGCAACCGATTCTGGTGCGCAAGCTGGTGAACGGCGACGCCCGGGGCGACCACGCTGGCAAGTACGAAATCATCGCCGGTGAGCGCCGCTTTCGGGCGGCCAAACTGGCCGGCCTGGACAGCGTGCCCGTGTTGGTGCGTGACGTGCCTGACGAATCGGCCGCCGCCATGGGTTTGATCGAGAACATCCAGCGCGAAGACCTCAACCCGCTGGAAGAGGCGCAAGGCCTGCAACGCTTGGTCAAAGAGTTCGGCATGACGCACGAAGTCGCCGCGCAGGCCGTGGGGCGCTCCCGCAGCGCCGCTTCCAACCTGCTGCGCCTGCTGAACCTGGCGGAACCCGTGCAAACCATGCTGATGGCCGGCGACCTGGACATGGGCCATGCACGCGCTTTGCTTGGGCTGGAGAAGCTGACGCAAATCACAGCGGCATCGCAGATCACGGCCAAAAAAATGTCGGTGCGCGAAGCTGAAAGCCTGGTTAAAAAACTCAGCGCTGAATTCACGCTGACCTCGCCCAAACCGACCAAAGAAAAGTCCCGTGATTTGAAACGGGTAGAAGAGGAGTTGTCAGATTTGCTCACCGCCCAGGTTGAGGTGCGGGTCAAAAAACGCGTCAAGCGCGCTGGCCGCATCGAGGAAATGGGCGAGTTGAGCATTCAATTTTCGTCGCTGGACGAGCTGAATGGCTTGATTGACCGACTGACCCAGGGCGCAGCACGGTAAAACGCCCACGAGGCAATAGTTTTTGCTGCCACGAGTGCAGTGGCCGCTGCCTCCTAGATGGCCTTTCTTGTGGCCTCGCCGATCTCGGCATTCATTGCGCGCACACTTGTCGGGTCGACATTTTTGCAGGTGCCTTCAAAAATAAAATTCACGCCGACTCTCAAACCGTCGCCCAACCCTTGGCAAGACTTTATGCCAGTCTAGCCTTCCAAGGCTTTGTAGCAACAGCAAGTGCGTGTCTCGCATGGAGGGGCTTGTTTCAAAATGCGAGCTGGGTTGCGCCGTTGCGCGCGGCGGGATGACGACATCAATCAACGGGTTACGTTGTGCAATGGTCTGGTCG
>JANYCG010000152.1 GCA_025360385.1 Burkholderiales bacterium
GGGTCAGCGGCTTGAGCATGGACGAAAAGGCACGGAAAAGAGCTCAGTTGCGCCTAAAGATCGCCCCAAAACCCGAAGAAACCGGGCCAAAACCAAAAAAATGGAACTTGGACGATTCAGAAGCAATTCGTCAGCTTCATAGCTGATTTATAGAAGTGCCCTGTAGTTTTCTGCCACGCAAATGACACGGGGGTTGTGCCAGTCGAGCTTGATTTTGTCGGCCTTGTCTTTGCCAAGTTTGTCGATCATCAGCTTCTCGAGCTTGGTGCCGGAGATTTTGAAGATGGGCATGTTGGGTATGGCTCGATTCTTACTCTGTGTTGCCCTTCGGCACCTTCGCCCGCGCCCGCGATTTGGGCTTGCCGGACTGTGCAGGCGTAGTATCGCCAAGCAAATCTGCTGTAGCAGGTGCCGCAAGGTAGTTGGCCATGCTTACCACCGCTTTCCCCGTTTTCGCCTCCAGCGCTTTGCGTGCGTTACCGGCAATGGTGCCACCCTGTCTGGCGGAAGTCCGGTTTTCATCAAAACCCAGCGCATCACTACGCCGGGCAATCTCGGTGGTGCTGGCTTCACCCAGCATGGTGAAGATCAGCTCCAGGTCGGTCATGTGGTCGCGCAGGTTGTTGCCGGTCTTGACCTGATCCAGTTTTTTGAGTTGGCTGTGTTCGCTGGGCGTCACGCCAAAGGTTGCCCGGGCGATTTCGGCGGTGAGTATCGAATACTCCATGCCCTCAGCCACGCCGCGTGCCTTCCACTCATCGGTCAGCTCCCCGCGCACGGAGATGGAGCGCAGCCGCTTCTCAATCCACGCCTGCGGATAGCCCTTGGCCTGGTACAGCGCGCGGGCACGGGCGCTGGCCAGCTCGGGGTTTTCGATCTCCTTCACCCGCTCGTAGCCCACCTGCGCCAACCAGCGTTTGAAAGGCTCCGCCTTGGGCGAGGGGATGGACTGGATGATACGGAACAGACCCTCGGTGTTGGCGCAGTTGGTCTCGCGCATCTTGCCGTCCGGTGCCCGTAGCGCAAGGGGGGTACAAGTTGTACCCCAGTTGGCATCAAGCGCCGCGTCACGGCTACGCATCTTTTTAATGTACTGCCGAGGGTCTGCCGAATCGGTGAGCACCACGATGACATCACTGAGTGCGAACCACCACTCCTCGTTGTGCCAGACACGGCGGATGCTGGATTCTTGAAAAACGGCGATATGGTTTGCGGGTTCTGTGGCTGGCTTGGCTTTTTTGTTCATGACGCTCCTTTTGCATCCACTATGTATTTGATAGCGACCCGCAAAGATTCCACACTGGCTACAGGCTGACACGTCTATCTCAATACCCTGTCGAGATCTTCAATTGCGGCAATAGCCCCCTGAACTTCATTCTCAGTAAGCGTTGTCGGGTTTTCGTGACTCAAAGGATTTAGCACAACTTTTCGGTACACCTCGACCGCGCTGATTTGCGCTTGCACAGCCGCGAGCTGGCCATCCGTACCGAGTTTCCCTTTAATACCTAACCAGAACATTTCGGTAGTCATCTTGCTTTGGTTTGATTGGTACTGGACTGCCACTCTTTTGTCTTCACAGTACTTTTTCAGCTTGCCTTCAAATGCGGCCCTCGCATAAACGCCCGCAGCTCGTTCATCATGATTGGCAAGGTGTACTTTTTCGCGCGTGAGAGGTTCGAATTCCAGCCCTCATCGGTGTACTTATCGCCATAGACGGCTCCGGTGTGCTTGACGTTCTTAACAAAGGTGTCAGTCAGTGCCATGGAGCCCCTTTTGGCGGTATGTGGATTTGCGAGTTTTTGAAATACCGCCAAAAGTGCCACTTATTTGGCGGTATGTCATGCTACCGCCTGAAACCCAATGAGGCAAACAAAAACCCGCTGTAGCTATAGGCTAAGCGGGTTTTGAGGTGTTCTGACACGTTAAGAAAGGGGTGTCTGGTGCGGCTGGCGGGGATCGAACCCACGACCCTTGGCTTCGGAGGCCAATACTCTATCCACTGAGCTACAGCCGCGTGTGCTGTGTGTGGCGGCGCACACAAGATGGCTTGATTGTAGGGGGTTTCACGGGGGCGGCAGTTATAATGCGTTGTTGATTTCTAGCCCACCGATATTTAGAGGAAACCATGAGCGACAACAGCCACGCCGCAGGCGCAGAAGAAGACCACAACGGCCCGATCAAAAACCCAAAACAGTTGCTGGCGGCCGTGTTTGCCTCTTTTGTGATTCCGATTTTTGCCATCATTGGCCTGGTTTATTTCGTGACATCGGGTAACAAGCCGGCCGCTGGCACGGTGGACATGGAGAAATCCATCGCCATGCGCATCCAGAAAGTCGGCTCCGTCGAGATCCGTGATGCCAACCGCGAACTGAAAAACGGCGAAGCTGTGTTCAAGGCCCAATGCACCACCTGCCACACCGCAGGCGTAGCAGGCGCGCCCAAGTTTGGCGATGCCGCCGCCTGGGGCGCACGCATTGCCTCTGGTTATGAAGCCCTGGTGAATTCCGCCATGAAGGGCAAAGGGGCCATGGGTGCCCAAAGCGGCGGCGACTTTGAAGACCTGGAAATTGCCCGCGCCGTGGTCTACATGGCCAATGCCGCTGGCGCAAAATTTGAAGCCCCCAAGGCACCCGCGCAAGCTGCAGCACCTGCGGCTGATGCAGCGGCTACTGTGGCCACCAAGTAGCGCCACCAGGCCGCGCCCAACACCGGGCCTGCCCGGACAAGCTCAAAAACCGGCCAGATCGCCGGTTTTTGTGTTTTTGGGGGGGTGCAGGCGTTGACCGTCCGGGTTCGTCGATTTCACTGCGCTATCCCACTGCGCAATGACACTGTGCTATGAAATACACAGCGCCCTGCGCCCGCAGCGCAGCAACCGGAATGCACTTGGGTGCACGAGGATTGCCAGCACCGCGCCTCGTCGCAATTCGCCCGAAAAATGAATTTACAGAAGTGCCCTAAAGAACCCGGTGGCGCGACACCTTGCCTTCAAGCAGCGAACCTTCCTCAAGGCCTGAAGTCGTCACGACGGTACACCATGCGACCCCCGACGTAGGTCGCCACGGCCTGCAGTGTCTCCACTTGCTTGGCTGGTATGGTCATGTAGTCCGCCGAGAGCACCGCAAAGTCGGCCAGTTTGCCCACCTCAATAGACCCTTTGATCGCTTCCTCGCCTGTCAGCCGGGCATTGTTAATAGTCATCATGCGCAGCAGGGCATCACGCGAGCTGACAGCCTGGTTGGCGCCGTACACACCATCGGAGATCGTTTCGCGCGTGAGGAAGTGATACAGCACCCAGAACGGGCTGAGCGGGATGACCGGCGAGTCCGTGCCGGCTGCCAGCATGAAGCCTTCATCGAGGTAGGTCTTGACCGGCGTGACCTGCGAGGCCCGGTCCATGCCCCAGTAGCCCTTGAGCACCGGCGCGGCCAGGTACAGATGGTCTTGCACCGACAGGTTGAGATTGAGCTTGCGGATGCGCGGGTACTGGTCAGGACGGGTGATGAATGCGTGCTCGATGGTCCAGCCGCTGTGGCTGATGTCCTTGTCGGCGTTGGCGCGCTCAAAACCTTCCAGCACCTGGTCCACAGCCGCATCACCCACTGCATGGACTGCTGCACGCCAACCGAGCCGGTTCATCTGGGTCACATAGTCGTTGAAGGTGGGCTGATCCATCAACCGCAGGCCAAAGTATTTGCCACCCTGGCCCAAGGCACCTTCGTAGGGACGGGACATCAGTCCGCCTTCAAAACCGCCGTCCACACCGATCTTGATGCCGCCCAGGCGCACCCAGTCGTCTCCCTCGCCCTGTTTGAGGCCGGCATCGGCCACGCTGGTGCGAAAGTCAGCCAGATTGCGGGGCCGCAGCAGGATGCTGTAGCGCACTGTGGCTTTGCCACCGTCACGCAGCTGTTGGAACTTGCGGTAGTCGGCCACCGAGATGCCGGGCACGCGGATGCTGGTCAGGCCGTAGGAATTGAGGATCTTCTGCTGGCTCTCAAGCTCGGCGACGCTGAGCGGCTCGGGCGGCGGCAGCTTGGCCAGGGGTTTGGCCGTGTCGGTCAACTCCCCGGTGAGCTTGCCATCCGGCCCGACCGGGATGGCCCCGCCCGGCGGCACCGGGGTGCTGGCGGTGATGCCATATTTGGCCAGCGCCGTGTTGTTCAGAAAATAGCTGTGCCCACCCCGTACCAGCACCACAGGCACGCCCGGGGCCGCCGTCTCAAGCTCTGCTGCGGTGGGCAGCCGCTGCTCGCGGAACTGGGCCTCATGCCAGTCACTGTTGGACACCAGCACATCGCCCGGCTTTGCCGTCCGCGCTGCCTGCGACAAGATGGCAAACACGTCAGCCAGGGAACGTGTGCGCGACAAGTCCAGACCCGGCCCGCCACCGGCGGTGTGCAGATGTGAATCGGCCAGGCCAGGGATGGTGGTGCGGCCTTGCAGGTCTACCACCCGCGTGGACGGACCCGCATGCGCCATGGCCTGTGCGCTTGTGCCCACGTACAAAAATTTTCCGTCCTTTAAGGCAAAGGCCTGGGCCTCGGTAGAGCGCGCATCCACCGTCAGTACCTTGCCATTGGTAAACACCATGTCGGCCAACGCCGGAGGAGTGACGCTTGCGGGGGCGATGCTGCAGCCAGCACCCACCACGGCGGCCAGGGCGGCCAGTGTGAACAGGGCACTGAGCCGTGCACTGGGCGGGTGGTTGCGCAGAATGTTTTTCATGATTTTCCTTCGTCGTTGAAACGCGGAGCTTGCGGTTGACGCCTCCACGGTCAATTATGGGCTCAGGAGGGATTCAGCCGCTGGGCGGCCTTTCTTGCCCATCAAAGCTACCCTACTGCGCCTTCACATGCGCCGCCCCAATCACCTTGCCCCACTTGTCCTGCTCGGCCTTTTGAAACGCGGCCAGCTTGTCGGGCGCGCCACCCACGGGCACGGCACCCAGGTCGGTCAGGCGTTTGGCCACGGCAGGTTTCTTCAAGGCCGCGTCCACCTCGGCTGACAGGCGCGCCACCACGTCGGGCGGTGTGCCTGCGGGCGCATACAACGCGTACCAGCTGCTGGCTTCAAAGTCATTCATGCCCAGCGCCTCGCCCATGGTGGGCACCTCGGGGTAATCGGCCAGGCGCTGGCTGCTGGTGACGGCGAGCATTTTGAGCTTGCCGCTTTTGACATGGGGTGTGCTGGTGAGCAGGGTGTCAAACATCAACTGCACCTGGCCAGCCACCACATCGGCGATGGCCGGGCCCGAGCCCTTGTAGGGGATATGGGTCATGAAGGTGCCGGTGCGGTACTTGAAGTATTCGGGCACCAGGTGGGACGAGCCGCCATTGCCCGCCGACGCAAAGTTGACCTTGCCGGGGTTGGCCTTGAGGTAAGCCACAAATTGCGGGATGGTCTGCACCGGCAGCACCTGTGGGTTGACCACCACCACGATGGGCACGGTGACCACCAGCGAGACCGGCGCGAAATCGCGGTTGGCGTCGTAGGGGAGCTTGTCGTGCAGCCGCGGATTGATGGCCATAGTGCCTATGCTGGCCATCATGAGGGTGTAGCCGTCGGCGGGCGCTTTGGCGGCCTCGGCCACACCGATAAAGCCGTGCGCGCCAGCCTTGTTCTCGACGATGACGCTGGTCTTGAGCGACTCGCCAATCGCCTGGCCAACCACGCGGGCGGTGATGTCGGTGGGGCCGCCAGCAGGGAACGGCACGATGATGCGTATCGGTTTGGCAGGCCAGGTTTGCGCCTGGGCTGGCCCCGCGGCCAGGAACGCGGACAATGCCAACATCAGGGTTGCCAAGCAGGTTTTAAGCATTCTGAAAGTCATGTTAGTAAACAAATAGGCCTTAAGTTCCCATAAACAGTGAATAGTGCGCTATATTTTATATATCACTTAAAAATTTCACTTGCAGGCAGGCCGCGCCGCTGGACCCAGCCCTTGGGCAGACCGGCCTCGGGGGTCAGGCCGTAAAGCGGCTCCCCCGGCAGGCCCGCCATCAGGGGTGCACGTGCCGCCATGAGTTTGTCGAGGTCTACCCCGGTTGTCACGCCCATGGCCTCGAACATGAAGACCAGGTCTTCGGTCACCACGTTGCCTGAGGCACCGGGTGCAAAAGGGCAGCCGCCCAGGCCGCCCAGTGAGCTGTCAAAGGTCCGCACGCCCACGTCAAACGCTGCCAGGCAATTGGCCAGGCCCAGGCCGCGCGTGTTGTGCATGTGGGCGGCGCCCGTGCGGCTGCCGATCTCAGTGCGCACCCGCGTGAACAGGCGCCGCACCTGGGCCGGGTTGGCCATGCCGGTGGTGTCGGACAGGCCGGTTTCGTCGGCCCCGGCCTGGATCACCTGGGCCGCCAGCCAGACCACGTCGTCCTCGGGCACATGGCCCTGCAGCGTGCAACCAAAAGCAGTAGAGATGCCGGCTTCAATTTTTACGCCGGGTGCCATGTCATTGCGCAGGGCCACGACGTTGCGCACCTCGTCCACCATCTGTTCCCGCGTCTTGCGCACATTGGCCAGCGAATGGGCGGCGCTGGCCGACACCGGGATGGTGAGTTTGTGCACACCTGCCGCCAATGCCGCCCGGGCGCCACGCAGGTTGGGCACCAGGGCCATGACCGTCAGCCCCGGCAGCGTGAGCGCGTGGCGCACGACATCGGGTGCGTCGGCCATCTGCGGCAAAGATGTCGCGGGGACAAAAGAGGCGACCTCGATCTCGCGCAGGCCGGCCTGGTACAGGGCCGTGATCCAGCGCAGCTTGTCGGCGGTGGGCATGGTGCGGTTCACACTTTGAAGGCCGTCGCGCGGGCCAACCTCGCTGATGAGGATTTCTGCGGCAGTATCAATAAGCATGGCCAATTCTAGGAGGATGGATAGAAAACGCCGGGCACACGCCATTGCCAGGGTATTGCGCACATCGAACGGCTGACATATCCCAAACCGTGTAGGTGACTGCGCGCCTGGCGATTAAGCTTGCAGGCAGCTACAGCGCATCAACAGGAGCCTCCATGCCCCGCATCACATTCCCAACCCCGGACGCCATGAACGCCGACCAGCGCCGTGTCTATGACAAAGTCGTGTCCGGCCCACGCGGGAAAATCGAAGGCCCCTTGCGGGCCGCCTTGCACAACGCCGAACTGGCCGACCGCTGGCAGGCGCTGGGCGCTTTACTACGCTACAACACGACGCTGCTGCCGCGTCTGTCGGAGATCGCGATTCTGGTGACGGGACGGGCCTGTGAGTCGCCGTTTGAGTGGTATGCACACCGGCGCGAGTCCGAGAAAATCGGCATCGAGGCGGACATTCTTGAGGCCATCCTCGCGCAGACCGACCCCGTCTTCAAGTCGTCTGACGAAGCTTTGGTGTACCGCTATGCGCTGGAACTCAATCAGACCAAATCCGTTTCCGACTTCACCTATGCCAAAACGCTAGAGCGCTTTGGCGAGCGCACGGTGGTGGAACTGACCGCCCTGGTGGGTTACGCATGCTGAACTGTGAACCGATTGCCAGGCGGGCCGGCCATTCCAGCAGAAGCGGATGGAGGTCAACCCCGAGCGGCTGGTGCGGGTGGTTGACGGCAATTACCGCCGTTTACGTCATGGATTAATCAGTTTTTTTACTCTTAATAGCTGCGCGAGGATCGAATAAAGTGTTGGCTATGGAAAAAACCACGCCGACACCCCCATCCGCGCCACAGGCTGTGCTGTTTGACGCCTACGGCACCCTGTTTGACGTTTACAGCGTGGCCTTACTCGCGGAGCAATTGTTCCCTGGCCACGGCCAGGAGATCAGCGTTTTGTGGCGTGACAAGCAGATCGAATACACGCGCCTGGTCACCACCAGCAAACGCGGTCCGAACCGTGAATCGGTGTACCAGCCGTTTTGGGAACTGACACGGGCAGCCTTGGTATATGCTATAAAAAAGATAATTACTCATGCAGCATTGACGGGAACATCTGGCACTTTTGATGCTCACGTCAGCCAAATTGAACAGTTGTTGAATCAATACCACCATCTGAGCGCGTATCCGGAAAACCATGAGTTGCTCCGGGCTTTGAAGGCCAGAGGCATCGTGACCGGCATCCTGAGCAATGGTGACCCGGCCATGCTGGCCGTGGCCGTCAAGTCGGCCGGCTTGGGCGACTTGCTGGACCATGTGATCAGCGTGGACTCCATCCGCAAATTCAAGACCCACCCCGACGCCTACGCTCTGGGCGAAAAGGCCTGTGGTCTGCCTGCCAGGAACATCGCCTTTGTGTCGAGCAACAGCTGGGACGCCCTGGCCGCCACCTGGTACGGCTACCAGACGCTATGGGTGAACCGCAGCAACGCACCGTTTGAAGAGCTGGGCACCCAGCCGACCCGCACCGGCACCAGCCTGCGCGACATGCTTTCGTTTTTTGATCCGTCCGCCCAATAAACTCCATCCAACCCAAACCCACAGGAACTTGACCCATGTCAGCACGCACCTCCGTCCATCGCCTGCAAGTCGCCAGCAACCTGCACCAGTTCATCAATGAAAAAGTGCTGCCTGGAACCGGCGTCAGCACTGATAAATTCTGGAAAGGTTTCGACGCCATCGTGGCTGACCTGGCGCCCAAAAACATCGCCCTGTTGGCAGAACGCGACCGCCTGCAGACCGAGCTGGACGCCTGGCACAAGGCCAACCCCGGCCCCATTGCAAGCAGCAAGTCCATGAAGGCGTATTCGGCCTTTCTGAAGAAGATTGCTTATCTGGTGCCGGTGCCCAAAAACGTCAAGACCACCACGTCGAATGTCGATGCCGAGCTGGCCCTGCAGGCTGGGCCGCAACTCGTGGTGCCCGTCTTGAATGCGCGGTATGCGCTGAACGCCGCCAATGCGCGCTGGGGTTCGCTGTACGACGCCCTGTATGGCACGGATGTGTTGTCAGAAGAAAACGGTGCCGAAAAAGGCAAGGGCTACAACCCGGTGCGCGGTGCCAAAGTCATCAACTATGCGCGCCATGTGCTGGACCGCACCGCGCCCTTGGCCAAGGGCTCACACGTCGATTCAACTGGCTACAGCGTCAAGGGTGGCGACCTGCTGGTCACGCTGTCCAGCGGCAATTCGTCGCGCCTGGCGGACAAAAAACAGTTTGCCGGCTACCAGGGCAAGGCGTC
>JANYCG010000168.1 GCA_025360385.1 Burkholderiales bacterium
AGAATTTTCAACAGGTGGTCGGCACCCTCAAAACGCAAAACCACTTCATCGGCGCACCAGCCAGAGAAAATGCCGCCCAGGCTTTTCAACGCGTCGGGCGCAACGCTCGCGAGTTCGCGCCAATCCAGATGAATCGGAGACGACGGGCCGGCCATCGCAAGCCTCAGGTGGTCAACACCCGCAGAATCTAGCACTGTCGGGCAGGCCCACAGGGCATTAGAAAACCCGGTGTCAGCATCAAGTGAATCCGCCATCATGGTCGTGGCAAAAGCAGCTTGCACGGCCTGACCCGGCCTGCCTGCGGGTTGTTCGCGCATCGATATCCAGGCTGGCGCCGAACGGCCGTAGGCCTGGGCAAACTCGATCGCCACACCTTCAAATTTAAGCTGTTGGTCTGTGGCCCGGTAAAAATCAAACAGCGCCGCCGTCCAAATTTCTATCAACGGTGACTGCGCTGCGGCATTTTTCAAGGCCTCCAGCAAGCCGGCTTCAGCCCCTGCATCATCACCATTGGCAAACCGGATGGCCGCCTCCTCCAAATCCGGGTCTGTCGTGTCATCGCTGAGTTCAACCGCAAAAAGTTTGGAGGTTGAAAATCCGGCCCCGCCCGTATCAGGCCTTGGTGCCCCATGAGCAGGTGCATCGGCGGCCGATCCGGGGTTGCCCGGACTCATCCGGGTGGCGGCAAACTCCGGTGCATCAGAGCCGGTGTTGCCTCCCATGGCAGCCGGTTTGGTTTGTGCAAAATCGGTTGCGTGCTCCGCTGCCGGGGGTTCGGTTGGCCCTGCGTCAGCGGCAGCCACCGGAAAGTTTGAATCACGATCCGGGCCGTCGACCTGCTTGCCTTTCCACCACTGTTTGGACATTTGGGCTTCAATCTCGTCAATCTTCTTGAGCGTGACGGCCCGTTCGTCCAAATTCGACGGAATGCTGCTTTGGTAGAACGACGGTCTGCCTGCGCCCTCTACGACCACCGCCGGGTCCCGGTTACGAATTTTGCGCAACTGGTCAAACTCGCGGCGTCTCACAAAATCATTTTGCCGCTTGCGCTCAATCATCTCCTTGAGAGCCTGTTTGCTGTAGACGCTGTCGGGGTCGGCCTCCTTGTTGTCCAGGTCCGCCCAATTGACGGTTGGATTGCGGACGAACTTTGCCACCTTGGACAGCAAGCCGGGGCTAACGTCTTTAGTGGACATCGTCTTGGAGTCGGTTGTCTGGGTCAAATCAAAAAAATGATGCTCAATGAGGCCCGATATTAATGCAAGCTCAATCGCCAAACATTTTCTGTTTCAATTCACGGCGCTGTTGCGCTTCCAGCGACAAGGTCGCGGTTGGCCGGGCCAGCAGGCGCCCTACGCCAATTGGCTCGCCCGTTTCATCACAGTAGCCGTAATCCCCCGCGTCAATGCGCTGGATCGACTGTTCTATTTTTTTCAGCAGTTTGCGTTCGCGATCCCGGGTGCGCAGCTCCAGCGCATGTTCTTCTTCGATGGTGGCGCGGTCAGCCGGGTCAGGCACAACCACCGTGTCTTCCCGCAGATGCTCAGTGGTTTCGCCGGCGCTGTTCAAAATGTCCTGTTTGAGGATGGACAGCTTGAGGCGAAACACGGCCATTTGCTTCTCATTCATGTATTCGGCGTCGGGCATGGCGATCAATTCTGCGTCCGACAACTGCTCGATGGGTTTGGTCTTCCAGTTGTTGGCCAGTTTGGGATCTTTTTTGGCCGCCGAAGGCAATGGCGGAACGATCAGCGGCAACACAACAGTTTGGGTGTAACTGGATTTGGCCGCTGTCGACGCCACCGATTGGGCCATGGAAGGCACGGTCAGCTGCGCAAGGCGCGACGACGGCCGGCCAGCTTTCACCGGCACGCCAGGGACAGGCGCGCTTGCCAGCGGTTTGGTGGCCTGCACCACAACGGCGACGGGCACCGGTGCGGAGGGTTTGGCCGCAACCACCGGCGTTTTCGAGATTTTTTTGATCTCGGGCTTCAGGTTTTTTTCAACAACTTGGGTCACATTTTTTGCTGCGGCTTTCGGCGCGGGCTTCTCATTTTTTGTTTTCACATTGCCCGATTGAAGCTTGCCCAACTTCGCAGCGTTCTTCGGGGCGCTTGTTTCAGTTTTCTTGACGACGGGTGGCTTGGCAGAGGGTTTGACGACAGATTTTGAAATCGCCGACTTGGAGGATGAAGGTTTGCCCACGGGTTTCACTGAGGCACCGGACTTGACGGGTGGCTTGGCCGCGGGTTTAGCTGCAGGCTTAAGTGCGGGTTTCGGCGCTGTTTTAGGCGCTGTTTTAGGCGCGGGTTTAGACGCGGGTTTAGGCGCGGGTTTGACCTTTGTTTTTGGCACGGGTTTGGCTGCTGGCTTAGTCGCCTTGGCAATCGGTTTGGCCACTGCTTTTGAAATCGGCACGACTTTTTTCACAATTACTTTCGTTTTTTGCGCCACTTTGGCCGCCACTTTGGCCGTTACTTTGGCATTGCCCGCTTTGGTTTTCACGTCTGTTCTCCTCGGAGTTTGTGCCTGCGCATGATTTGGTCCAGCAACTTCGCCACCGGATCGCGCCGATTCAACGCCACCCGCTTTTAAACTGTTCTCGCGTCGGTGTTCCGGGTCGCGCCCAGAACTTTCTTCGGCGCGCGAGTGTACAGGCTTGGCATATCCAAAACCCATCAGTTGCAAAAGCGAGACAAACATGGTGAAGGTAATCCAGAAATAGGGAAAAGAATGCGCAAAGAGCCGCTAACTTTCAGGTCAGCAAGTTGGTGCAAAAAAGGCTGGCGCAATTGAATTCAAGCGCTCAGACCAGGCACTGGGCCATGCCTTCAAGAAAGATATCTTTGGGCAAGTCAATGCCGATGAACACCATTTTGCTGTTGCGTGTTTCATCAGTTCCCCAGGCAGGTCCCAGGTCACTGCCCATCAATTGGTGCACGCCCTGGAAGATGACCTTGCGATCAGTGCCCTTCATGTGCAGCACGCCTTTGTAACGCAACATGCGCGGGCCGTAGATATTGACGATGGCGCCCAGAAAATCTTCCAGCTTTGCCGCGTCAAAAGGGCGGTCAGACTTGAAGACGAAACTTTTCACATCGTCATCGTGATGGTGGTGATGCCCATGGTTTTCGTGGGCGTGCGACGGGTGGTCGCAGGACGCGTCATGCTCGTGCGCGGCGTGGTCATGCGCCGCGTGGTCATGGCCATGGTCGTGTTCTTCGTCCTTCAAAAAGTCCGGGTCAATGTCCAGCTTGGCATTCAGGTTGAAGCCACGCAGGTCAAACACCTCGGCCAGCGACACCTCGCCAAAATGCACGGCTTTTTGCGGCGCACGCGGGTTCATGTGTTTGAGCCGGTGCATCAGGGCATCCGTTTCTTCTTTGGCCACCAAATCGGTTTTACTGATGAATATCTGGTCGGCAAACCCGACCTGACGACGCGCCTCCTGGCGGTCATTGAGCTGGGTCGCGGCATGTTTGGCATCCACCAACGTCAAGATCGAATCCAACAGGTAACTTTCAGCGATTTCATCGTCCATGAAGAAGGTTTGCGCCACCGGGCCGGGGTCGGCCAGGCCGGTGGTTTCGATCACCACACGGTCAAAGTCAAGCTCGCCTTTGCGTTTTTTCTCGGCCAGGTCGCGCAGGGCGCCACGCAGGTCTTCGCGGATGGTGCAGCAAATGCAGCCATTGCTCATCTGGATGATCTGCTCCTTGGTTTCAGACACCAGAATGTCGCTGTCAATGTTTTCTTCGCCAAACTCGTTTTCGATCACGGCGATTTTCTGGCCATGGGCCTCGGACAAAACGCGTTTGAGCAGCGTGGTTTTGCCTGAACCCAAGAAGCCGGTCAGGATGGTAGCGGGGATCAAACTCATGGTTTTTTTCTCGAAACAATTGCGGCCAATCCAGCAGGCAAAACGCCCGCTGCTTGCCGATTAACGAAGATGGGGAGTTTATCGGTCTATTCAAGCGCGAGCCGGGAGGCCCGCTGTTACTTTTTGCGGCACCCGCCTATTTGGCCATCACGACCAACCCTTTGAGGTACTCGCCTTCGGGAAAGCTGATGGTCATGGGGTGGTCTGGCGCACCCCCCATGCGCTCGGTGATGAACCCGTCCACCCCGGCATCCGCCCCGGCCGAGGCAAGGATTTTATGAAACAAATCAACGCTGATGCCGCCCGAGCACGAGTAAGTGAACAACACCCCGCCCGGCCGCAATATCTTGAAGGCCAGGCGGTTAATGTCTTTGTAGGCGCGGGCTGCACGCTCAGCATGCGCCGCAGTGGGCGCAAACTTGGGCGGGTCCAGCACGATCGCGTCAAAGCTTTTGCCCTCGACCGCAAACTGGCGCAAAGACGCATTGACGTCGGCGTCCATGAAGGTGGTTTGCGTCGGGTCAAAGCCGTTGAGTGCGACATTTTGAGCCGCTTTCTCCAGTGCCGGGCCAGACGAATCGATGGACGTGACATGCCCCGCCACGCCCCCCAATCCGGCCCCGGCAGCCTGCTGCGCCGCATGGTCGCGCATGCCAGCCAGCGCGGCCACTGTGAAGCCGCCCGTGTAGCAATAACAATTGAGCACATTCTTGAAACCCAGGCGCCGTGTGGTGTCGGCAAATTTGCGCCGACTGTCGCGCTGGTCCAGGTAAAACCCGGTTTTGTGCCCTTCAGCGATGTTCAGGCCCAGCTGCCAGCCGTTTTCATGCAGCACCAGGTCAGTCGGGCCGGAGCCACGCAGCCAGCCCTTGACCTCGGGCAGGCCCTCCAACGCACGGCTACTGGCGTCCGAACGTTCATACAAGTGCGTCAAACCCGTTGCGGCCAGCAAAGCGTCGGCCAGTTCATGTTTCCAGCGCTCAGCTCCCGCCGACAAAAACTGCGCCACCAAGGTGTGGCCGTAACGGTCCACGATCAGCCCTGGCAAACCATCGGATTCGCCGTGTACCAGCCGCATGGCGTCACTTTGGATGTCAAACCGACCCCTAGTTCTTATGGCGTATGAACACCTAGCTATTAAAAATGCAGCGTCGATGCGCTGGGCCTCGTCAAAACTCCAGACCCTGGCGCGGATTTTGGAGCTGGGGCTGAACGCCGCCCAAGCCAAAAACTGGCCTTCATGCGACACCACCCGCACGGTCTCGCCCGCGTCCGCCCCGCCGCGCGCAATCGCCCCGTCAAAAATCCACGGGTGGTGGCGCAACAAGGAGCGTTCTTTGCCTTCTCTAAGCCGGATGGTTTTCATGCCCGCTATTGTCGCGGCTAGCGCTGGGGCTGGTTCAAGGCTTGCTCAGGCCTTGCCTGTGGCGCGTTTGGCCCGGGGATGCGCGGCATCGTAGGTTTTGGCCAGATGCTGGAAGTCCAGCCGGGTGTAGACCTGCGTGGTGGTGATGTTGGCGTGGCCGAGCAGCTCTTGCACGGCCCGCAAATCGCCGCTGGACTGCAACAGGTGGCTG
>JANYCG010000169.1 GCA_025360385.1 Burkholderiales bacterium
GGAGCGCCTGGTTTGCTTCGGTCTTCTTGAAGCTGAAGTGGTTGTGATGGTTTACACCGAACGTCCTAAAGGGCCACACGTGATATCGCTGCGAAAGGCAGAAAAACATGAAGCTCGCTACTACCGCCAAGTTGCCAAAGACAACCTCGGCTAAAGTCATCGACCCTGACAATCCAGCATGGACTGAGGACATGTTGGGTGAACCAGTGCTGAAGCGCGGACGTGGGCCGCAGGCCAACCCGACAAAAGTACTCACCTCAGTGCGTTTGGATGCCGACATTTTGGAGTACTTCAAGTCGGGCGGGGCTGGCTATCAGTCGCGGATCAATGCAGCGCTTCGCATGGAAGTGGAACGAAATTTAACGGGTCGCCCAAGAACGACAACGCGCAAGCGCATCGCGGCTTGACATCGACGTTATGCCTTTATGATCAATCATGAAATTCGAATGGGATCCAGTCAAGGCCGATACCAATGAAGGCAAGCACGGTGTCACGTTTGACGAAGCCAGCACGGTATTTGGCGACGTGCTTTCCGTGAGTGGTCGTGACATGGGGCAATCGGTGGGGGAAAATCGTTACGTAACATTTGGTTTATCAAGTCACGGGCATGTGTTGGTCGTCTCTCATACTGACCGTGCCGGTTTTATCCGCATCATCAGTGCCCGCACTGCAACTCGAAAGGAGAAACGAATATATGAAGAAGGCTAATTTCAAAGACGAAGAAATGCGCGCGGAATACTCGCTTGCTGAACTTGGGCCACTGACGCGAGGCAAGTACGCCGCACGTTATGCGAAAGCAACGAACGTTGTTGTGATCGATCCTGCATTGACCAAAGCATTTCCAAATAATGAGGCAGTGAACGATGCGTTGCGGAGTTTGCTGGCTGTGGCCACGGCTGCTACAGGCACAACTGGTCGCTCAAGCCGGACAACACGCAAGCGCATCGCCGCGTAGCTCAAACGCTCTACCTCGCCGGAGAAGTGAAGCTTGTTGGACTCATTGACAACAGCCCCGGCGTGTTGTCATAATCTCCAACATGAAGGCTACCCCGCTCATTCGCCGTCGCGTTGTTCTTGCTCTCGACGCATTCGCAGAGGTGGCTGTATGGCGAGTCCCTGAGCCTGTCCCGCTGTCTGAGCATCCATTCAAATATCGTCTCGCTTATGTTGTTGGCGGCGAGTGTGTCCTGAGATATGACAATGAGCGAGGTAAAGGTGATCACCGGCACTTCGCAGAGCAGGAGCTTGGCTATGCCTTCTCAACGCCAGAACAGTTAATGCTCGACTTCAATGCTGATATTACGAGGTGGAATCATGAACACAGTCATTCTTGAGGTTCGTTCGCTGGCAGACACGCTTGCAGATGCAGCCCGCGCCATGAAATCCGGCCGCGCTGAGCGCGAGGCTCGCATTGGCTTTGCCAAACCCGAGCTGCTGTGGCAGGTGCTTACGGCCAAACGATGGGAATTGCTCAAAGCAATGTGCGGGGCGGGTGCCATGTCGATCCGCGAGGCGGCCAGACGCGTCGGGCGTGACGTGAAGGCTGTGCACGGGGACGTTGTGGCCTTGTTGGATGCGGGCGTTCTCAGTCGTGCGGCAGATGGGGGCGTTGTGTTTCCGTTTGAGGCTGTAAAAGTTGAGTTCATGCTCGAGGCGGCTTAGTCGTGCGCTCTGCAAGGCAGAACTGTTCGGCCCACGCGGACAAACAACATCATGTTGCCGCTTGGCGGCGTGTGTAGTTCGCCGCTGGCCTCCATCGTTAACGCGCAGAGCAGCGTCCGTGGTAATCTACATCTCATGAATCAAATTTCCGTTGCTGATATTTTGGAACTGCCTGTGCAGGAGCGCATTCAGCTCGTTGAAGTGATTTGGGAAAGCATTGCCGCCTTTCCGAGCGCCATTGAGGTTTCACCCGAGCTAAAGACTGAGCTCGAAGCGCGTCTAGCCGACTTTGAGCGAAACCCAGAGGCCGGTTATTCCTGGGATCAAGTAAAGGCACATTTAAAAAGCGGCGCGTGGCGTACCGCTTGAAGTTTGCTGGTCGAGCAGTTCGAGAAATTGGCGAAGCGTTCGACTGGTATGAGGAGCAAAGCGAAGAGCTGGGCTCTGAATTCGAGTTGGCTTTTGAACTTCAACTTAAGCGCCTTGAGCAAGTTCCGCTTTTGTACGCAGAAATTGCCCCGGGCGTACACCGCACACTCTTGCCACGGTTTCCGTATGGCGTTTTTTACACGGTCAAGAATGATTTGGTTCACGTGCTTGCCGTCATTCACAATGCGCGCAATCCACGGCGGTGGCCCTATGAACGTGCCCGTTAACTGGTCATTCCACCGAAGCGATCAGGGAGCTTGAGGAAGTCCTAGCGTTTTACCGGGAGCAAGGCGACACGTGACTACTTGTTGAAAGGTAAACCGAATGCCAATCGTTGATGCATATGAAGAAGAAATTCTGTCCGCTTTCGAAATGGGCACACAAGTAAACTGGCTATTCAACTGCTCGCTTTGCGTCTGGTTGACGACAATTATCTTGGCCGGTTCCCTCCAACCTTAGACCTCGCAAATCTCCTGAGGATGTTCATGTCCAATTTCACGCACGTCGTCGCCATTGCTATGGCACTCATTCCCACGTGGGCAGCAAGCGCCGACGACTCGTTTGCAGTGCCGCCCGGACAGTCGGTCGCAGGCATGTCTCAAGTCGAATGGTCGCGGGCCTGGTGGCAATGGGCGAGTTCTTTCGACGACTCCGCCAGCCCGGTCGCTGATCGTTCGGGCGAAAAATGCCAACTCAAGCAGAGCGGTTCCGTCTGGTTTCTCGCGGGAACGTATGGATCGCGCCGCACGATTCGAACGTGCACGGTGCCCAAAGGAAAATACCTCTTCTTCCCTCTCGTTAACTACGTGGTCTACCCGCGAGATCCACTCTACCCGTCCACCTGCCAATCGGTAACCGCGAACGCAAAGCGAATGACGGATGGAATCAGTTCGCTCATTCTTGATATCAACGGAAACCGGATAACTGGGATGGAACAGCGTCGCTTCGCGACAACCACATGCTTCAACCTTGCCGCTCAGGCTGATCCGCCTGATCAAGTCTTCCCCGCGGCGGCCAATGGCTACTATGTGATGCTCAAGCCACTGCGCCCGGGCAAGTACGAGATCAACTTCGGCGGTGTACTTCCCAGCGTGGCCCAGGCGATCACTTATCTGCTCACCGTCGAGTGACGAGGCCCAACCCTTTACCGGGACTTCCCAGGGACTTCCCAAACACGCCGCTTGCTAGGCTGGCCTCGGCGCTTGGCGATCAGCCCTTTGGCGCCTTGGGTATCCACCGCTTTACACAGCCTGATGACTTGCCGGCGTGACAGTCCCAGTTGCCGCGCGGCCTGCGTTTGGTTCAGCTGTTTGTCCTGCACCCGCTTGATGACTGCCCAGCGCATTGCTTCTTGTTCGCTCATCAGTCCACCCACTTGACCCACTTGGTCCACTTCCATCTGCGTCCCTTTGGTTGGCCAAAAGTGACATTTGTACTTTGCTCAGGTGCGACACGCCTACTTTGGGCTCACACGTCTAAAACAAGAACCCTGCCGACAAAATCTGTTCGCTCATCCAGATGCGCTGGTCAGCCGTGCCCTGGAACACCGGCACGCCGCGCAGGGCACCGTAGGCCAGTTTGGTGGTGAGCTCGACGAAGATGGATTTGTAGACGCGGTAGCGCAAACCGATCTCCACGCCGGTGGTCCAGCCATTGACTTGCCACCAGTCGTTGCTGGAGAAGCAGCAAATGTTTTGGGTTTTGGGGCCGACCTGGTTGGCGTTTCCCAGAATGGTGTTGTCGGCGTGGGGCAACAAAATGCCGGCACCCACGCGGCTGATCAATTGCAGTTGGCCGGCCTGTTTTTCCGGGCCATACAGGTGGCGCAGCCAGACGGCGTTGACCATCAGGTGATTCAGGCCGTTGTGCAGGGTGTAGTCAAAGTTGCGCGCGTTCAGCACCAAGGGCCCGTTGTAGGGCGCGTTGTTGATGGTGCCGGTCACGTTCGCGGTTTGGTTCAGGTCGACGTTGTATTTGCTGTGGTCCAGCGAAAACTCAATCGCAAAGGTTTTCTCGGGGTTCATGAACTTGCCGATGCGGATGTTCTCCTGCGGGTTGGTGAAGTCCAGGTTGGTCAAGGAGCCAAAGGTGTCTTGCACGCTGGTCGGAAAGTCGCTGCCTGTGGCCTGGTGCACGGTGAAATCATTGCCCTGGCTGGGCTGGGACACATGGATGTCCGACGGTGCGTATTGCTGGCGGCTGTAGCCCCACGAGAAATACCAGTTGCCCTCCTCCTTCAGAGTCTTGTCCATTTTTTTTCCGGTGGCATCGGCGGACGATGTGTCTTGAGGGGCCGCCGACTGCGCGATTGCCGAGGGCGCTTGAGGCGCTAGAGGCGCATCGGGCCTGCCCTGGGCCCACACCATCGAACACGTTGAAATGGAAAGGATTGCGGCGAGAAACAGGTGCTTTGGGGATCTTGGGGTCATGTGAGTCATTCAAGAATTCAGAACGATTCTTAGTGGGGGCTGAATCCGGGCTTTTTGATGCCTAAACCCAGGGTGCCGACAGGTGAATTTTAAACCAGTGGCCAAGCGTCAGACGCGCAGCGGCTCTTCCTGCATCGCCTCAAGCTGGTCTTGCAGCATCTGCACTTGCCCCTGCCAGTAATCGCTGCTGCCAAACCAGGGGAAATTGATGGGAAAGGTCGGGTCCGCCCAGCGGCGGGCCAGCCAGGCGCTGTAGTGGATGAGGCGCAGGGTGCGCAAGGGTTCGATCAACGCCAGCTCTCGGCGGTCAAATTCACGGAACTGCTCATACCCGTCAATCAGTGCGCCAAGCTGGCGCGTGCGTTGCTGGCGGTCACCGCTTTGCAGCATCCACAAGTCTTGCACGGCGGGGCCGGTGCGGGCGTCGTCCAGGTCGACAAAATGCGGGCCAGGGCCAGCCGCTGAAGGCGCGTCGGCAGGTGTCCACAAAATGTTGCCAGGGTGGCAGTCGCCGTGCAGACGAATCTGCTTCAAACCTTGTTCCTGATATCCATTTGTGCCGTATGTCCCCGTCAGGTCTGAATAGTTAGATATGCATTGAATAGCATCGTCACAGGCTTTGGTCCAGGCGGACAACACGTCCAGCGGCACAATGTGGTTGTGCAACAGCCAGTCGCGCGGCTCGACGCCGAAACTTTGCAGGTCCAGCGCCGGACGGTGCGCAAACGGTTTGGCGGCACCCACGGTGTGCATGCGCGCGAGAAAGCGGCCGATCCATTCCAGCACTTCAACCTTGTCCAGCTCCGGTGCCCGGCCGCCCCGGCGCGGGCTGACGCTGAAGGCAAAACCGCCGAAATGATTCAGCGTGCCGGCCGCGCCGTGCTGGCCTTGCAAGGTCAGTGGCCCAATCACCGGAATCTCTGGGAGCATCAACTCGGCGCTGAAGCTGTGCTCTTCCAGAATTTGGGCATCTGTCCAACGGTGTGGCCGGTAGAACTTGGCCACAACCACCAGGCCTGCGCCATTCATTGATGCAGCCGGTGATTCGAGATGGATTTGGTAGACACGGTTTTCATAAGAGCTCAGCGCCGTCAGGCGGCCATCACCATACAGGCCAACACTGGCCAGAGCGTCGAGCACCACGTCGGGTGTCAGGGCTTCAAAGGGGTGGGCAGAAGTCGATTCGGGGCGGGGCAAATTCATGCGCCATTGTCGCCTTTGCTGCTTGCCGCCAGCGCGCTGAGGCCAGGGCCAAAGCCTGGAGCCTGAGCCGCCTGCCGTTCAGGGCAAGGACAGAATATGCCCCTGACGCGCATCACCCCGCCCTTGCAGCACCTGCGCATACGCTGCCGCCACCTCTGATGGGCCGGTGTGTGCCACGGCTTGCACCCAGGCGGAACCTGGGCGATTGGCTTGGGCCATGAAAGTTTTCCACGCCTGAACCACGCGGTCTTTGAACCCGTCTGCGCCCCACTCCAGCGCCCGTTTTTTGATTTGTGCCGGGGCAAAAAACAGCGTGGCGCGGGGGCCGGGCAGGTCTTTGGCGCCGCCGAGGTTTTCAAGGTGTGTGCCGCCAATGGAGCAGCTGTACTTCAACTGCGAAAAGCGGCTGTGGATGGCCAGGCGCAAGTCTGCATTGCCGGCAAAATCGACATACACGCAGGGGCGGTCGGCAGGGATTTGCGCAAGCTGGTCGTAGCGCAGCACCCGGTCGTAACAGCCCAGGCTCTCGCAAAACGCAGCATTTGCGGCCGAAGTCAAGCCCACCACCTCCACGCCGCTGCGCTGCTTGAGCCAAAACGCGGTGCTGTAGGCGGTTTTGCTGGACGCGCTGGATAACAAGAGGGCACCTGGTCGCTGCTGGCTGGCCGCGCCAAAAAACTGTGCGTCGGCCATAAAGTCGTCGATCAGCCAGGCGGTGGTGAACAAGGGCCGCAACAGGGCCTGAACGTCTTCGGTGTCTTGCGTATACAGGTCATCTTGGGCACAGCGCAGGTATTGGTTATAGACAGTGTGCAAGCTGCTGCGGTGCGCGGCGCCATCATAAAAAGACGTGGCGTTTGCGCGGCTGGGCTGCAACACCACGCTGCTGGCCATGGGGAAATAGCCATACAGGCGCTCCCCTACCGCAAGCTCAGCATGGCGGCTTTCCACGACGCTGCCGAAACCCCAGACGGGGATGCAGCCCCAGCTTGCGTCGTCTGCGCCTGAATCACCCCGGCCCGCCCCAAGCTGCGAGACCGGAAAAAAGCCCCAGTAGTTCATGGCATCACCAAACGCCGCATAGGTGATGTTGTTGGAGGTCAGCGCAAACTTGTCGATGCCGACGCGAACCTGGCCCTCAACCAATGGCTGCACGGGCGCTTGGCGCAACTCGGTTTGCGCCAGCGTCTTTTTTTGAACCAGAAAAATGTGCGCGGACATGTCTGTGCGCTGCGGCGTTATTCAGGCAAGACGGCGCATCAGGCCAGGCTCAAATCCACCACGATGTTCCCGCGCGTGGCGTTGGAATACGGGCAAACCTTGTGCGCCGTGTCGATCAGGTCTTGCGCCACTGCGCGGTCCATGCCGGGCAGGCTCACGACCAGTTTGGCGGCAATGCCGAAACCGGCAGGGATGGGGCCAATGTCGACGCTGGCGTCAATGGCGGCGTCGGCCGGCATGGTCAGCTTTTTCATGCCGGCCACGTGTTTCATCGCGCCCATGAAACAGGCCGAATAACCGGCTGCAAACAGTTGTTCCGGGTTGGTGCCGGTGCCGGCGCCGCCCATGGCGCGGGGGGGCGTGAGTTTGACGTTGAGCAAACCATCGTCCGTCACCGACTGGCCGTCGCGGCCCCCCGTGGTGTGGGCATGGGCGGTGTAAACAACTTTATCCAAAACAGTCGGCATGGTGATCCTAAAAAAGCTTCAATTTTTAAAGCGGGTTGAAAAGGCCAGTTTAAAACGAATCTCAAAACCCATGCGCCCCTGGGTCTTTGGCGGCCGGCTTTTTTGGCTGTTTGTGTTTTGCCTATTGCCCGGTGAATCGCGCGTCGCGCCGTTCGACAAACGAGGCCACACCTTCGGCAGCGTCGCTGGAATTTGACAGCCGGGTTTGCACCGGAATAAAGTCGTCCATCGCGACCACAGGGCCGTTTTCTATTGCCTTAAGCACGTTCAATCGGGTCGCAATTACTGCCAATGGGGCCTGGGCTGCTATTGAATTTGCAATTTTGACAGCCTCAGCCAACTGCTGGCCGGCTGGTACCACACGCTGCACAAAGTTCAGGCGCAAGGCCTCGGCGCTGTCAAAAATATCGCCCGTCAGCAAATGCAGCATGGCGTTGCCCAAGCCCGAACGCTCGGCCATGCGCAAGGTGGCACCACCCGTGGCCATGATGCCGCGTTTGACCTCCAACTGCGAGAAGCGGCAATCGTCAGCCGCCACCACAATATCGGCGGCCAGCATCAGCTCTATGCCCAGCGTGTAGGTGATGCCCTGCACCGCCACCACCATGGGTTTGGTGCGGCGCCGGTAACCGGGCATGGCCAGATTCAACGGGTCCACCAGGCCCAGGGGCACTGACTTTTCACCCCGACGCATCAGGGGGGCGATGGTGGGCAAGTCCAGGCCGGCCGTGAAGTGACTGCCCAGGGCATGCAACACGCCCACACGCAAGGCGGGTTCGTCGTCCAGCCGGGTGTAGGCCTCGCCGAGCTCGCGGAACATTTTGGGCGTGAAGCCGTTGCGCTTGGCTGGGCGGTTGATGCTGATCATCAAAACTGCACCCTGCACGGTACAGTCCACGCTGCCCTCGGGGTGGGCGGTGGCTTCAGGGTTTACCAGGGTGTTCATTGAAGTTGACTCCTTAAAAATGGGAAAGAGATTTCGACTATCTTCAGGGCACTTCGGTTCTGGGGACTTCAGGCGCTGGTCGATTCGTCAGTCTGGCGTGTCTGGCAGTATGCCAAATTGAATCTCCCTGACTCCCAATTGCCGTTTTCAACTCTTCACTTTTCACCGAATTCAACATGTCTGACTACATCATCATCGGCGGCGGCTCGGCGGGCTGCGTTTTGGCGGCACGGCTTACAGAAGACCCCACCATCCGCGTGACTTTGCTGGAGGCCGGCGGCGTGGACAGCAGCGTGCTGATCCACTGCCCGGCCGGCCTGGCGCTGATGGCCAAGGCCAACGACGGCAGCAACTGGCGTTTTGACACGGTGCCGCAGGCGGGCCTGAACGGCCGCACCGGCTACCAGCCGCGCGGGCGCGTGCTGGGCGGCTCCAGCTCCATCAACGCCATGGTCTACATCCGCGGACACCAGGCCGACTACGACCATTGGGCGGCGCAGGGCAATGTGGGCTGGTCGTATGAGGACGTGTTGCCCTACTTCAAACGCGCGGAGCACAACGAGCGTGGCGCTGACACCTTCCATGGCGCTGGCGGCCCGCTCAACGTCAAAGACCTGACCACGCCCAACCGCTACGGCCCCGAGTTCGTCAAGGCCGGGGTGCAGGCCGGCTTCAAGGCCAATGCAGACTTCAACGGCGCCGACCAAGAAGGCGTTGGCATGTACCAGGTGACCCACAAGAATGGCGAGCGGCACAGCGCCGCCAAGGGCTACCTCAGGCCCCACCTGGCGCGTCCCAACCTCACGGTCATCACGGGGGCGCACACCACCCGGATTCTGATGGAAGGCCTACGCGCGGTGGGCGTGGAATTTGTGCAAGACGGCCAGACCCGCCAGTTGAAATGCACGCGTGAGGTGCTGCTGTGCGCGGGGGCGATCCAGTCGCCACAAATTTTGCTTCTGTCGGGCATTGGGCCGCAAGCCGAACTGGCAAAACACGGCATCCCCTTGGTGCACAAGCTGTCCGGTGTCGGCCAGAATTTGCACGACCACCCGGACGTGGTGATCGTTGCCAATGCGCCCAAATTGACGGACTTGTTTGGTCTGACCCTGGGCGGCGCCGTGCGGGCCATCCAAGGAATTTTTGAATGGCGCAAACACCGCACCGGCATGTTGACCACCAATTTTGCCGAAGCCGGTGGCTTCATCAAGAGCCAGGCCAGCGAACCCATTCCTGACCTGCAATTGCATTTTGTGATTGGCAAGCTGGTGAACCATGGGCGCAAAACCACGTTCGGGCTGGGTTATTCCTGCCACGTCTGCCTGCTGCGTCCGCAAAGCCGGGGCAGCATCACGCTGGCCAGCAAAGACCCCATGGCGCGGCCACTGATTGACCCGGCCTTTTTGTCGCACCCTGAAGACCTCAATAGCATGGTGCGCGGCTTCAAGGCCATGCGCACGCTCTTGTCCCAGCCCGCACTGGCAGGCCACGGCGGGCAAGAGTCTGATGCCTCTGTCGGCGTCACCACCGACAGCCAGATCGAGCAGTTCATCCGCAACCGGGCCGACACCATTTACCACCCGGTGGGCACCTGCCGCATGGGTCCGTTGGACTCTTCGTCGGCCGACGGCCCGCAGAATGTGGTCGATTCCCAGTTGCGGGTGCATGGCCTGGCCGGCCTGCGTGTGGTGGACGCGTCCATCATGCCGCGCGTGGTCGGCGGCAACACCAATGCGCCCGTCATCATGATTGCCGAGAAAGCGGCCGACATGATAAAAGCGGCTCAAGTCCCCATGAATAATCAATAGCTTGCTATAAAAACAGGAATACTCTGCACCAAGCTCGACCACGTCATCAAGCCGCAAACCGCCTGCGTGTCAGCGCCAGCGCCAGCCAGAACCCGCCCGCCGCATAAGCCAACAACGCCCCCAAGTGCAGGGCGGCGCTGGCAGGCCACTGGTCCATGAACAGGGGGCGCACCAGTTCCACCGCGTTGGTCAGTGGCAGCCAATTCGACACAAGCTGCACCAGGGGCGGCAACTGTTCGCGCGGGAAGAAAACGCCGCTCAAAAACATCATCGGCGTCATGAACAGCGTGAAGTAATAGGTGAAAAAATCGTAGCCCTTGGCCATGGCGTTGAACACCAGCGCAATGCAACTGAAGGTGATGCCGACCAGCAGCAAAACCGGCAAGGCGGCCAGCAGTTTGGGTGAGTGCGAAATGCCCAGACCCAGCATCACCGCCAAAATCGCCAACGCGGTCAGCATGGACTTGAACGCGGCCCACAACATTTCAGCCAGCAAAATGTTGTCCAGGCTGACCGGCGCGTTCATGATGCCGTCCCAGGTTTTTTGCACATGCATGCGTGAAAACGCTGAATACAGGGCTTCAAACGAGGCGGCATTCATCGCGCTGGTGCAGATGTAGCCGCCGCCCAGGTAAACGATGTAGGGCACCATCACTCCGCCCTGCCTGACCTCGCCCACCAGGGCACCCAGGCCATACCCAAAGGCCACCAGCGCGATGAGCGGGTCGGCAATGTTGCCGATCATGCTGGGGATGGCCAGCTTGCGCCACACCAGCAGGTTGCGCAAAAACACGGGCCACCAGCGCGTTGACAGATCCGGTGCGCGCCAAATGCCGGGGGTGCGGGCCATCATGCGTCCTGCCTGATTTGGCGACCAGTCATTTTGAGGAACAGGTCTTCCAGGTTGGCCGGCCGGTGCAGGGTGCGTAACTGCGGGTGTGCTGACAGAGCATCCAGCAAAGCCTTGGCATTTTGCGTGTAAAAAAACACCGTCTCACCGCTGACTTCGAGCCTAGCGGCCAGGCGGGCAAGCGGGGATTCAACCAGTGCCAGCGCCCCGCTGCCGTAGGCCTCAACCACGTCCGGCTCAAGGTGCTTTGCGATCAGGTCACGCGGCCTGCCTTCGGCAATTTTGCGGCCATGATCCAGCACCAAGAGGCGTGAGCACAGGCGCTCGGCTTCGTCCATGAAGTGGGTCGTGAGCAAAATGGATTTACCCTCTTGCAGCAGCATTTGAAGGCGCTCCCACATCAGGTGGCGGGCCTGCGGGTCCAGGCCGGTGGTCGGTTCGTCCAGCAACAGCAATTGCGGGTCGTTGACCAGGGCGCGGGCCAGGCTCAGGCGGCGCTTCATGCCGCCCGACAATTCACCCGGCTTGGCATTGGCTTTGTGGCTCAGTGCGGCAAATTCAAGCAGTTTGGGCACGCGTGCGCGAATCGCCTCGTCTTTCATGCCGAAATAACGCCCATAGACCAGCAGGTTTTCAGCGCAGCTGAAGTCGGGATCCAAGGTGTCGCTTTGGCTGACCACTCCCAGTCTGGTTTTGATGGCCAAGGCATCCTGCGGCATTTGCAAAGTGGTGCCCACCCCTTCACCCGGCCCGCCCGCCGGATAAAAACGCACCTCACCGGCATCCGGCGCCGTCAGGCCCAGGCACATGCGCAGGGTGGTCGTTTTGCCCGCTCCATTGGGGCCGATCACGCCCAGGCATTCACCGGGCGCAATGTGAAACGACACCTCATTGACGACGGTGGCCGCGCCATAACGCTTGCTCAAATTCAAGGCTTCAAACAGCAAAGGGGCGGTGCCAGAGGTCATGGTTTATTGTCCGACAATAATGGTCTATGCGATTCCAGCGAATGCCCACAATTTTTCCATGACGCTCCCAAATCCGGCAACCGACATTGCTGCCAGCTTGCGCCCTCCCGCAGGCCCTTGCGCCCCCGTGCAAATCGCGCCTGAGGCCCATGCCCATGTTCAGTGAGGAAGAGTTCCGCCAGGTGACGGCCCAGGTGCCGGGCATGGTGTTTCGCCTGCATCTGTCCTACACGGGGGTGCTGAAATACCTGTATGTCAGCGACGGCGTGCGTGAACTGTATGGCGTCGAACCGGATGCGGTAGTGGCCGACAGCGCGGCCTTGCGAATTTTTCGCCACCCCGACGACGAACCAACGATCGGCTCCGACCTCCAGGAAGCCGCCCGGTCTACCTTGCCCATGCTGCTGCAGTTTCGCATTCAGCTGGCTGATGGCACGGTCAAGTGGGTGCAGGTCAGCTCCACTTGCGTCGAGCAAGACGGCTTGGGCGCCGTGCGCAGCGGCATCATGATCGACATCACAGGCCGCAAGCAGACTGAAATCGAATTGCAGGAAACCGAGGCCCGCTGGAAGCTGGCGCTGGAAAGCACGGGCGACGGCGTCTGGGACTGGCATATCCAGGAGGGGGCGGAGTTTTACTCAGACCGGTACAAAGAGATGTACGGCTACCCCGCAGACAAAGTCTGGCAGCACGCCGACGACTATGTCGACTTAGTCCATCCCGACGACAAGGCGCAGTTGTTGTTGGACCAGCACGCCCACTTCAGTGGCGCAGCGCCCACCTACAGCAACGAACACCGCGTGCGCTGCAAGGACGGTAGCTGGAAGTGGATTCTGTCGCGCGGCATGGTCATCACCCGAGACCCCAAGGGCGAACCGCTGCGCATGATCGGCACCCACACCGACATCAGCGCGCGCAAAGCGGCGGAGGCCCAAATTTGGCGGCAGGCCAATTTTGACCCGCTGACCGGCCTGCCGAATCGGCGCATGTTGCGCCAGCGGCTGGAGCATGACATCCAGGCGAGCCAGACGGCGCAGCAAAGCCTGGCCATTTTGTTCATTGACCTGGACCATTTCAAGGAGGTCAACGACACCCTTGGCCACGACGGCGGCGACTTGTTGTTGGTACAGGCGGCCCAGCGCATCCAAGCTTGTTTGGGCCCCGCCGACACCGTGGCACGCATGGGGGGTGACGAGTTCACCGTGATTGTTTGCGACGCCAAACCCGACGCCGGCCCCGCACCTGAAAACCGGCTGGAGCAACGCCTGCAAGCGATTCTGGACAGCTTGTCGCAAGCCTTTGAGCTGGGCGAAGAACATGTTTTTGTGTCGGCCAGCATGGGGGTCACGCTGTACCCGGCGGACGCAACGCGGGTGGAAGATCTTTTCAAACATGCCGACCAGGCGCTGTACCTGGCCAAGGGTTCTGGGCGCAACCGCTTCAGCTTTTTCACGCCGGCGTTGCAGCAGGCGGCGCAAACCCGCGCCCGGCTCGCCTCGGACTTGCGCAGCGGTTTGGCGCAATCGCAATTCGAGGTGGTTTACCAGCCCATCGTGCAATTGGCCAGCGGAAAAATCTTCAAGGCCGAGGCCCTGCTGCGCTGGAACCACCCGCTGCGCGGGGTGGTGAACCCGGCCCAGTTCATTGGCATTGCCGAATCCAGCGGACTGATCATCGACATTGGCGACTGGGTGTTCCGGCAAGCGGCAGACCAGGTCAGGCGTTGGCGTGGGCAGCTCCAGAGCGAATTCCAGATCAGCGTGAACAAGTCGCCGGTGCAGTTCCACCACGAAGGGCAGTCGCCCCACTCGTGGATTGAACACCTGCGCAGCCTGGGCCTGCCGGGCTCCAGCGTGGCGGTCGAGATCACAGAAAACCTGCTACTGGACGCCAGTCCCAAGGTGATCCGCCACTTGCTGGACATGCGCGACGCGGGCGTGCAGGTTGCGTTGGACGACTTTGGCACGGGTTATTCGTCCTTGTCGTATCTGCAAAAATTCGACATCGACTACATCAAGATTGACCAGTCTTTCATCCGCAACCTGACACCTGCGGCCACTGACCTGGCCCTGTGCAAGGCGATCATTGTGATGGCGCACGCTTTGGGCATGACCGTGATCGCCGAAGGCATTGAAACGCCGGAGCAACTCGACTTGCTGAAAGCCGCCGGATGCGACTACGGCCAGGGCTACCTGCTGGGCCGCCCCATGTCCCCCAAAGCGTTTGAAGCTTTCCATCTGGAAACCTCCGCCGCAACGCCGTCACCCGCTTGAACCCGCCATGACCAGCAAAGTCCGCATCATTGAAGAAAAACTGCTGTCTGACCATTGGTACGTGCTGAAGACAACGGCTTTTGACTTGCAGCGACGTGACGGCTCCTGGCAGCGCCAGCACCGCGAGACCTATGACCGGGGCAATGGCGCCACCATTCTGTTGTACAACCGCGCACAAAAAACCGTGGTGCTGACCCGGCAATTCCGCTTCCCCACCTACATCAACGGCGTGCCTGACGGCATGATGACCGAGGCCTGCGCCGGCCTGCTCGACAAGGACGACCCGGTGACCTGCATCCGGCGCGAAACCGAAGAAGAGACCGGCTACAAAATCCGCGACGTGCGCAAAGTCTTCGAGGCCTACATGAGCCCCGGCTCGGTCACTGAAAAAATCTACTTTTTCTTGGGCGAATACAGCGCGAAAGACAAAGTCTCTGTCGGCGGCGGCCACGTGCACGAGGGCGAAGACATCGAGGTGCTTGAAATGCCGCTTGCACAAGCCCTGGCTCAGGTTGCCAGCGGCACCATTTGCGACGCCAAAACCATCATGTTGCTGCAATACGCGGCACTGCACAAACTGCTGGACTGATGGCTGGCGCGCTTGGCCGGCGCCATGAATCAGCGGCTTATGTCATCGGCTTGTGTCAGCGGCATATGTCGTCAGCTTATGTCATCGGCTTGTATCAGCAGCTTGTCCAAGTGCTACTGAAACGCCACCTCCGAGAAGCTGCGCAGCTTGCGGCTATGAAGCTTGCGGGCACCCTGCTCGCGCATCAGTTCCAGCGCCCGGATGCCAATGCGCAAATGCTGGTCGACGCGTTCGCGGTAAAAGTGGTTGGCCATGCCGGGCAGCTTGATTTCGCCGTGCAAGGGCTTGTCGCTCACGCACAAAAGCGTGCCATAAGGCACCCGGAAACGAAAACCGTTGGCAGCGATGGTCGCGCTCTCCATGTCCAGCGCCACCGCGCGGCTTTGGTTGAAGCGGCGCTGCGGCGCGTTGTCCGGCAGCAGTTCCCAGTTGCGGTTGTCGGTGCTGGCCACGGTGCCCGTGCGCATGATGCGTTTCAACTCGCCGCCGCTCATTTTGGTGATGTCTTTGACCGCGTCTTCCAGCGCCACCTGCACCTCGGCCAGGGCCGGAATCGGCACCCACAGCGGCAACTCTTCGTCCAACACATGATCCTCGCGCACATAGGCGTGGGCCAGCACGTAGTCGCCCAGCTGTTGCGTGTTGCGCAGACCCGCGCAATGGCCCAGCATGATCCAGGCGTGTGGGCGCAAGACGGCGATGTGGTCAGTGATGGTTTTGGCATTGGCTGGGCCGACGCCGATATTGACCATGGTGATACCGCTTTTGTCGCCCCGGACCAGATGGTAGGCGGGCATTTGCGGCAGGCGCAACGGCTCGCAGCCCAGGTCGTCGCCCGAGTGCGCCAGGGTGCCCGAGCGCCTGGTGATCACGTTGCCAGGCTCGATGAAAGCGATGTAGGGGCTGTTGCGGTCACGCATGGCCTCGCGCCCCAGCCGCACAAACTCGTCAATGTAAAACTGGTAGTTGGTGAACAGCACAAAGTTCTGGAAGTGCTCGGGGGCCGTGCCGGTGTAATGGCGCAGCCGGTGCAGTGAATAGTCCACCCGCGGGGCAGTGAACAGTGCCAGCGGCTGGGCCTCGCCTGCTCGTGCCTGGTAGGTGCCGTTGGCAATGCCGTCGTCCATGGCGGCTAGGTCAGGCAAGTCAAACACGTCGCGCATCAGTTGGCGGCGATCGGCACTTAAATTGCCCTCGATATGGTCGTTTTCAGCGAATGAAAAATGAACCGGAATCGGCTGGCTGCTGGTGCCAACCTCCAGCTCGACCTGGTGGTTTTCGACCAGCAGCCTGAATTGCTCAAGGTAATAACTTGCGTACAGGTCGGGTCGGGTCAACGTGGTCTCATAACGGCCGGGACCTGCCACAAAGCCAAAGCTCAAACGCGCGTTTTCTTTGTTGCTGGCCCGTGACACCGTGTCAGTTTGCACGCGCACATAGGGGTAACAGGCGCGCACGCCGCCGCGCAAATCGTCTCCGGCGACAAATTTTTGCATCGCCTCGCGCAGGTGGGCCAGGCTACTTTCGTAAATTTCGAGCACCTTGGCCCAGGCGGCGTTGGGGTCGTTGAAGCGCATCGGCGCAATGTATTCAGGTTGGTAAGGCATGGCGCTATTGTCCACAAAGTGGTGGCTGGGTTAGAGTGGGCTATTCGAATTTTCAAGGCATGGACATGGCCACTGACTCCACCTCGGCATCAACACCCTCATTGCCGCACCCATTGCCGCACCCATTGCCGCCAACCCCTGCAAGCTCGCCAGTGCGTTTGCCGCGCGCCCTGCTTTGGTTCGTCGCAGGTCTGGCGGCCGTGTTGGCCGTGGCCTTGGCGGCCCTGGCGTGGTCGGGCATCCCGGCCACCGCTGCCGGCATGGCTGCCAAAGGTGTTTGTTCTGCAGCTTTTGTAGCGGGCCGCGCCTGGCCGACGCTGCTTGCAGACGATGTGTTACCCGCATCGGCGGTTCTCAAAGCGATTCGCGTCACGGTGAATGACAAAGACAAACAAGTCAGCGCCACGTTTGCCGGCCTGTTTGACCGCACCGCGAGCTGGTTGCCCAGCCGGGGTTGTGTGCTGGACTTGGGCGGCACGGTGGCACGGCCCGACACGGGCAGACCCGCCAACTGGGAGGGCGGCTTCAGCGCAGGCCGGGCCAAGGGCACGCCGCAAGCCGCCACCCCACAAGCGGCCGCAGCCCCACGGCCCTGGCCCGACGGCAACGGCCCGCTGCCCTTGGACCAATGGCCGCCCGGCGTCAACGCTGTTGCGCTGCAAAGCGTGATAGCCCAGGCGATGGCGGGGGCAGGCGACCCCGCTGCCGCCAACCCGCGCGGCGTAGCGGTGGTCGTCAAAGGCAAACTGATCGCCTTGCAAACGGCACCAGGGTTTGCACCTGACACCTTGTTGCATGGCTGGTCCATGGCCAAAACGGTGACGGGCATGCTGCTCTACAAAATGGCGGCCGACAGTGGCTTGCCGTTGAACACACCGGTGGTCAACGCGTTTTTGATCGGCCGTGAACCGCCCTGGGTGGCCGCCTGGCGCAACGACGCGCGCCGGGGCATCAAGGTGTCAGACCTGCTCTACATGCGCGACGGCCTGGCCAACGCAGAAGACTACCAGCCCGGCGGCGCGGTGCCCCGGATGTTGTGGGGCGAGCGGGATGCCGCTGCTTACGCCGCCGCTGCTGTTTCTGAAGCCCCACCGGGCCAGCGCTGGCGCTACCTGAGCCAGACCGCCAACCTGCTGACTGCTGTGGCCCGTGGCCGCGCCGCCAACGACCGCGAGTACTGGGACTATCCCCAACGCGCTCTGTTTAATCCCATCGGTGCGTATTCAGCGGTGATGGAAACCGACACCGCCGGCAACTGGGTCGGCTCGTCCTACGTGTGGGCCAGCGTGGGCGACTGGGCGCGACTGGGCCAGCTGATGCTGAACGACGGCCAGTGGGGCGAACGCCAGGTGTTGCCCGCAGGCTGGCTCAAACGCGCGGCCACTGCGGCCACCCCGGGTACTGAAGGCCGGGGATACGGTGCCATGACCTGGCTCTATGGCCAGCCCCAAGCCGGTGCCTGCAAGGGACGGGGTATCCCCGACGACACCCTGGCCATGATTGGCCTTTGGGGCCAGATCGTGGCCATGGTCCCGTCGCGTGAAGCCGTCATCGTGCGCCTCGGCTGGACCTTCGACAAAACCAAGTTTGACGGTTGTGCGCTGGTGGCGAACATTTTGAAGACGCTTCCAAAATAGTAGCTAACTAGGCTTGTTTGACGGGAACTTTGGCCCGTTTTACCTCTGAACTTTGCTTCCAAGCCATTTGAGGACCCTGGAGCGGCTTCCTGACACACCGACTTACGGACACAAGGGCATTGGCGCGCTCGGGCTTATCGGCTCACCGGCCCACCGGCTCCCGCATCGTGACAAACTCTTCGGCTGCCGTGGGGTGGATGCCGATGGTGCGGTCAAACATGGCTTTGGTGGCCCCCGCCTTCATGGCCACCGCAAAGCCCTGCACGATCTCACCGGCATCCGGGCCGACCATGTGCAGGCCGACCACACGGTCGGTCGCGTCTTGCACGATCAGCTTCATCAGGGTGCGCTCGGTGCTGCCACTCAGGGTGTGTTTAAGCGCCTTGAATTCGCTTTTGTAAACCGTGACAGCGCCAAATTTTTGCCGCGCCTCGGCTTCGCCCCAACCCACCGTGCCAATGTTCGGGTGCGTGAACACCGCTGTGGGAATGAAGTCATAGGCCATGCTTCGCGGCACCTTGCCAGCGGCCGGTCCAAACAGTTGGTCCACCACCACCATGGCCTCGCCCAGGGCCACGGGCGTGAGCTGCACGCGGGCGGTCACGTCGCCCACCGAATAAACCGAAGGCACCGAGGTCTGGTAGTTGCCGTCTACCAGCACCGCGCCGTCTTTGCCTTGTGCCACGCCCGCCGCGTGCAGGCCCATGCCCTGAATGTTGGGCACACGCCCTGTGGCGTAAAGCACCGTATCGACTGTGATGCTTGCGCCGCTGAACAGAGCAACATGCAGGCCGTCAGCCGTCTTGGTGACCGATGCCACGTCTTCGCCCAGGCGCAAGTCAACCCCCGCCTTTGCCACCTCAGCCGCCAAAAAATGCCGCACGTCGTCATCGAAGCCGCGCAACACCTGCTCGCCCCGGTACAACTGCGTCACCTGGCTGCCCAGGCCATTGAAGATGGATGCAAATTCACAGGCGATATAACCCCCGCCCACCACCAGAAGGCGCTTGGGAAAAGCTTCCAGGTCGAACATTGCGTTCGAGGTGACAACCAGCTCACGCCCTTCGATACTGGGCACATGCGGCGTTCCGCCGGTCGCGATCAGAATGTTTTTGGCGCTGATGGTTTTGCCGTCCACCTGCACCGTGTGGCCGTCCACCAGTGCGGCAAAGGCGTTCAACACCGTCACACCTGCGCCCGCCAGCAGGTTTGAATACACCCCGTTGAGCCGCGAAATTTCTTTTTTGCGGTTGGCCTTGAGCGTGGCCCAATTCAGCCGCATCGGCGCACCCTCCCAGCCAAAACCATGCGCCTCTTCAAATGCTTCCGAATAATGCGCCGCGTAGGAATAGAGTTTTTTGGGGATGCAGCCCACGTTGACACAGGTGCCCCCCAACATGGCGGTGCCGCCCGCCTCTGCCAGCGCCACACGGGCGCCGCGCTGGGCCGCCATACGCGCCGCGCGCACGCCGCCGCTGCCGCCGCCAATGACAAACAGGTCAAAATCGAAGGGGTTCATGGAAGGTCTCAAAGGGGTTGGGGGTTTCACACATCCCGTGGAAGGGCAGAGATGGATTTTGCACTGGTTCTTTTATTGGGTCTGGCGGCCGGCACCTTGGGAGGCATCGTCGGTTTTGGCACGTCCATCATGCTGATGCCGGCGCTGGTGCTGGTGTTTGGCCCGCGCGAGGCCGTGCCCATCATGGCGATTGCCGCCATCATGGCCAACGCCTCCCGCGTGGCGGCCTGGTGGCGCGAGGTGGATTGGCGCCTCACGGCCGCCTACAGCGCCACCGGCATCCCTGCTGCGGCCCTGGGTGCCAAAACCCTGCTCACCCTGCCGCCCGGTTTGATCGAGCTGGCGCTGGGCCTGTTTTTTTTGGGCATGATCCCCCTGCGCCGCTGGATGGCCCGCCAGACCTGGCGCCTGACGCTGTGGCACATGGCGCTGGTCGGCGCCGTGATCGGGTTCCTCACTGGCATCGTGGTGAGCACCGGGCCCATCAACGCCCCGTTCTTCCTGGCTTATGGCCTGGTCAAAGGTGCCTACCTGGGCACCGAAGCCATGGGCTCACTGGCGGTGTACATCGCCAAGGCCGTCACGTTTCGCAGCCTCAATGCGCTGCCGCTCGCCATCATCGCCAAGGGACTGATCATCGGCTCGTCCCTGGTCGCCGGTGCCTTCATCGCCAAACGTTTTGTGAACCGGATTGACGCTGGCAAATTCAAGCTGCTGATGGATGCCTTGTTGGTGATGGCGGGGTTGACGATGTTGTGGGCGGCCATGCAAAACTAACACTAGAATTGCGAACCTACACAGCGAAAGTCCTTACAAATAGGACATATTGAGCTATTTATAAAATAGCAATCTGATTGTGAAAATTCATACAAACCCTCTTAAAAAACCCTGCCCATGACCCCAGAACTCAGCCTGCAAGGCGCCCAAGCCACCATCCGCCTGCGCCGACCGCAGCAGGCCAATCGGCTCAACCGCGACGACCTGACGATGCTGGCAAGCCACATCGCGCAAGTCGACCGCAGCCCCGAGGTGCTGGTGCTGCGGTTTGAGTCGGGCGGCAAGTATTTTTGCAGCGGGTTTGACATCGGCCAAATCGACCCGGCCTCGCCAAGCTCATTTGATGCGGTCATCAACGCGGTGGAAGACTGCCGGGCCGTCACGGTGTGTGTGGTCCATGGCGGCGTGTATGGCGGCGCGACAGACTTGGCGCTGGCGTGCGACTTCCGCCTGGGCACCTTGCAGGCGGACATGTTCATGCCGGCCGCGCGCCTGGGCCTGCATTTTTACCAACGCGGCTTGCAACGTTACGTTTCGCGCTTGGGCGTGGACATGGCCAAGCGCCTGTTTTTGACGGCTGAAAAACTCGACGCGGCCCAGATGAAGGCCTGCGGCTTTCTGACGCATTTGGTGGACGGCCCCGCCCTGGCAGAAACGGCAGACACGCTTTGCGCCACGCTGGCGGGCATGGCCCCGCTGGCGCTCCTGGGCATGAAGCGCCACCTCAACACCATCGCGCGCGGCGAGCTGGACGTGGCAGGCTTGCAGGCCGACATCGCGCGCTGCGCCCAGTCGGGCGACATTCGCGAGGGCCAGGCCGCGTGGGCGCAAAAACGCGCGCCGCAATTCACCGGGTCTTGATTTTTTCGCGGCTGCCTCAAGCTGGAACCCAGCAGAACATCCCAGTCCAGCCGGAAGTGCTGAAACCTGACATACTGCCAGCCGCCCTGAGCGTTTTCAGGCCTCCACCCCTTGAACGACACCCCCCGACATGCTGAAATTTACCTGTTGCGATTCAATGGCCCAAGTGTCTGCGTTGGGGGCATCGCAATTGCTCAAGACCATCACGCGAGGTTTTGAAAAAGAATGTTTGCGGGTCGATGCCCAAAGCCACTTGGCGCAAAGCTTTCATCCCCAGACGCTGGGGTCTAAGCTGACCCACCCTTGGATCACCACCGATTATTCTGAAGCCCTGCTCGAGTTCATTACCCCACCCTCGCAGGACCGCGCCTTCCCCCTGGAATTTTTGCGCGAGCTGCACCGCTTCGCCACACCCTGCCTGGGCGCTGAAGTGATGTGGGCCGGCTCCATGCCCGGGTTGGTGCGCGACGATGCCGACATCCCGCTGGCCGACTACGGCAGTTCCAACTCGGCCAAGATCAAAAAGGTTTATCGCAATGGCCTGGGCCTGCGTTATGGCCGGCACATGCAGACCATTGCCGGCGTGCATTACAACTGGTCTTTGCCGCAGGCGTTTTGGCAGCAGCTGTACCAGTGGTGCAATGCCACGGGCGAGCTGCAGGACTTCATCAGCGGGCGCTACTTTGGCCTGATCCGAAATTTTTTGCGCTACAGCTGGCTGATTCCCTATCTGTTTGGCGCGTCGCCGGCGGTCAGCGCCTCTTTTTTGCGTGATAAGAAACCGGTGCTTGAGACACTTGACAACGGCCTGGCCGACACTTTGTTCGGCGCGCACGCCACCAGCCTGCGCATGAGCGACCTGGGCTACCAGAACCGGGCGCAAGCGGCACTGAACGTCAACTTCAACTCCCTGCAGGAATACACCCAGGCGCTGGACGCCGCCGTCCACACGCCTGACCCGTTTTACCAGGAGATTGGCGTGCAAGACGGTGACGGCCCAGGCGCTGCGTGGAAGCAGCTCAACGCCAACATTTTGCAAATTGAAAACGAGTTCTACGCTGGCATTCGCCCCAAACGCATCGGCAAACACGGCGAGCGCCCGGCCATCGCCCTGCAGAAATATGGCGTCGAATACGTCGAAGTGCGCCTGTTCGACTTGAACCCCTTGATCGACATTGGCATTGCCCCGCAGCAAAGCCAGTTCGCCGACGTGTTTTTGCTGATGTGCCTGCTGCGTGACAGCCCGCCCATCTCGGCGCGCGAACAAAGTGAAAACAGCGAGAACAAGCGCCGCGTCGTCACCCGCGGCCGCCAGCCCAACTTGCAATTGCTGGTGCACAACACCGAACAGGCCATGCAGCCGATGGCGCATACGCTGTTTGACGACATGCAGCCTTTTGCCGAGCTGCTGGACGCCAGTTACGGCTGCACCGACTACACCAGCACCTTCAAGGCCCTGCGCACATTGATTGACCAGCCGGACAAAACGCCCTCTGCCGTGGTGCTTCAGGGCATCCGCCAGCATGGTGGCCTGATTCCCTACACGCTACATTTATCGCAGCAACACAAGGACAGCCTGCTGGGACATCCACTGGATGCTGCGGCTCAAGCGCAGTTTTCTGAAGTGGCTAAAAACTCGCTGGCGCAGCAGCGGGACATTGAAGCGCAGCCGCAAATCGCATTTGAAGACTACGTGGCGCAGTACTACCGCTGAACGATTGGGCTGGGTCCGCGCAACGCCGCAATTCGCCCGGAAAATGAATTTGTAAAAGTGCGTTTAGATTTCATCGGGCCAGATAGGCCGGCACGTCACTTGCCGCCAAGGGCAGCGAGATAAAAAACCCCTGCACCTGGTCACAGCCCAGGCGCGCCAGCGCATCGTGCTGCGCCTGGGTTTCAACCCCTTCGGCAACCGTTTGCAACTTCAGGCCATGGGCCATCTGGATGATGGCCGTGGTGATGGCCATGTCGTCCTCGTTGGTGGTGAAGTCGCTGATGAAGAAGCGGTCGATTTTGAGCTTGTCGATGGGATAACGCTTGAGGTAGGCCAGTGACGAATACCCGGTGCCAAAGTCGTCGATCGTCAAGCCCACGCCCAGGGCGCTCAAGCCCGTCAAGATGGCCATGACCCGGGTGTTGCGCTCCATCACGACGGACTCGGTCAACTCAAGCTCAAGGTACTCGGGTGCCAGGCCGGTCTGGGCCAACACGTCCACAACGTCCGCCAGCAGATCGCCCTGCTTGAATTCGATGGCCGACAGGTTGATCGCCACTGGCACCTTGAGGCAACCCTGGTCGTGCCAGGCCTTGAGTTGGGCGCAGGCGTTTTGCAGCACCCAGCGGTCAATCGCCACGATCAAGCCGCGAAGCTCCGCAAAACCAATGAAGTCTTCCGGCTCCACCAGTCCACGCGTGGGGTGCTGCCAACGTACCAGCACTTCGAGCCCGACGATGGCGCCGCCCACACAGTTGCGTTTGGGTTGGTAGTTCAGCACAAACTCGCCGCGTGCCAGCGCGCCTTTGAGCTCTCGCTCTTTGTCCAGCGCGTTGACGGCCCGCTCGAACATGGCCGGCAGAAAAAACTGGAAATGACGGCGACCGCTTTCCTTGGCGTGGTACATGGCGGCATCGGCATGGCGGATCAGCTCGTCCGAGTTGTCGCCGTCAGCCGGGTAGACGCTGATGCCGATGGAGGGCGACACGGACAGCTGCCTGCCGTCCACCATGAAGTCGCCGCTGATCGATTCGATCAGCTTAGACGCGACGGTGCCGGCGTCTTCGCTGGAGGCCACGTCGGACAGCACCACCACAAACTCGTCGCCCCCCAGGCGCGACACCACGTCGGAGTCACGCACCGAGATGGCCAGGCGTTTGGCCACTTCACGCAGCAGGTCATCACCCACGTGGTGGCCCAGCGAGTCGTTGATGGTCTTGAAGTTGTCCAGGTCAATGAACAACACGGCCGCAGAGCGTTCCTGCCGGTGCGCCAGTGCCAAAATGGTGTCGAGCCGCTCCATCAAATAACTGCGGTTGGGCAGCTCTGTCAACGGGTCGTGCATGGCCAAAAATTCGATGCGGGCCTGCGCCTGTTTGTGCGCCGACATGTCGCGCACAACAAGCAGGCGCAAGCGCTCCCCCTCGAACACAAGGTTCTTGGTGACGCATTCCACCGGAATTTCATGTCCGTCTTTGTGGACCAAGGCCGACTCGTAAGGCAGTTCATTGTCCGATTCAAACTGCAGGCGCATGCGCTCAAGCCAGTTGTCGGGGATGAATTCAACCGTTGAATGCCCGACGACTTCGGCACGCGTGAAGCCGGAAATCCGCAGCAGAGCTTCATTGATGTCGGTGATCAGGCGGTCTTTGTGGAACAGGATGCCTTCATTGGTTGCGTCGGCAAATTTTCGCAGGCGCTCTTCACTTTGGGCCAACGCCTGCTCATAACGCCACCGGTCGGTGATGTCGGTGGTCAATACAAATGCACCTTGAAGCTGCCCGGCATCGTCAAGATGTGGCCTGACATTGACCTCGATCATCCGCTGCTCGCCGCTGGGCAAGCTCAGTTCCCGCGTGTGGGTGGAACCAATGCCCGCCCGGGCCTTGGCAACGTAGGGTTCAATCACGAGCCAGGCCGCATCGCCAATCGCCTCGCGCACGGTTTTGCCCAAAATGGATTGCGGCGTAAAGCCATAGGCTTCGGCATAACGCTGGTTGGCAAACAGGCAACGAAAGCTGCCGACCTCGTAGTAGGCGATGAGGGCAGGCACTGAATCTGAAATCAAGCGGATCAGAGACTCACTGGAACCTGTCCAGGCATGAGATGCGG
>JANYCG010000309.1 GCA_025360385.1 Burkholderiales bacterium
GTGCTGCGAGCCGAAAGTGCTTGCCCGTATTTTGTCCATCTTTTCGTTCAGACCAGCGACCACCGACCGAAAAGTCAACACAAAAAACGTTTTTCAGTTTGCCGTGCCAGGCGAACGGCGAGATGCCTTGGAACAAATCCGCATCCCCTTTGCCTACAGCCGTCCGATCAATCTCCTGGACCCGGCGCCAATAGTGCCCCACCACCACTGGCACAGGGTCCGCATAGTCGTCCCACCAGGCAACTCTTTCCGCAAACCGCCACCGACCGCCAGAGAAAAAAGGAACACGGCCTGTTCGCTCCACCCCGGAAGTCAATACCTTCAAAGGATTCATCATTTGCTGGTTGGCATCGTGCTGCGCCCGGGCCGCCATAAAGGGCGGTGGGCTGTCTTTCTGTTCAAGCCCGTGTCCCCAATGGATGGCCTCTGCCTCGACGCGCCGGTCCAGGCCAGAGGATGCCGAGAATTGATCCGCCGCCCGCTCGAACTCGTCGTATCGCTGACGCACGCTGCCAAGCGTCAGTGACCGCGCTGCTTCGATCTTGTCAGGTATCCATGCAGCATGCACGATACGCAGATCGGCTCGCTCCAGCGCCAAAGGCAAGCGACTGAGAAAGTTACCAATCGTCCTGCGTTGTGCCGAATCTGGCCGCTTGTAGGGGTGGTATTTGTGGTGATCCCTTTCGACTCTTTCATCAAAATACCAACCAGAGCCGTCCTTGGCGTCTTCCCGCATCAGGTTGATTTCATGGTTACCCAAAACCGCCACTGCACGACCTGAACGTACAAGTCTTTCTGCAAAAGCAAGTACAGACGGGCTATCGGGACCGCGGTCAACAAAATCTCCAACGAAGACCAGAGTCCTTCCCTGGGGATGTTGCCCATCACCGTCATAACCCAGGTGAGCGAGCAGATTCAAGAGGGCCTCATATTCCCCATGAATGTCACCGACGATGTCCAGAGGACCGGCCGGAAGGGGAGCAACGAGGCTCTTGGACTCACCTTCGCACCCTTGCTTGAGGTCTTCTTGATCCATCTCGTCCCTCCTGTTTAGATTCGCTGCCACAGGTTCGACCGGGTGGCTTGGGGTGCCTTGGGTGCCTTGCGAACATCAATGGGGTCGCACACGCCGCGGGTCTTGGTCAAGCTGCTGCGCTGGGCATCCGTGCCATCCATGCCATCCATGCCACTGCAGCTGACTTCAAGCGCTCCAGCAAGAAATTCGGTCAGTCGCGCAACGCTGCACAGCTTTGTCTCGTCCATGTTGACCACCATCTGCGGATGAACAAGCCAAACCTGTGACTGCCTCCAAAATCAGCGCTTCAAGATCATCTCACGCTGGACCCGCTTGCCCTTTGACGGTCCATGCCACCTGTGTTAAAAACTGTGGGTGGCCCCGTTTTCCAGTTGGAATCCAAACGCGGCCGCCAGCCCCACCGTCGCTGTCCAGGCGGACAATTCTAGGAGACAATTTAATGGTGTTCGCTTTGCATTTGAAGAAACCAGCGGCCTTGTTGGCGCTGGCAATCGGCGTCGGATGGGCTGGCGCAGGTTGGGCGCAAGACAAGCCAGCAGAAGAGCCGTTCTGGGCTGTCGGCCGCCCTAAAGGCGACGCGACGTCCACCATGGCGCCAGTGCCTTCGTTCCCAGTTCCCACGCCGGCCGATAAATTGCCAATCAGCAAGATGAAGTTGCCGCCGGGCTTTAAGGTGGAGGTTTTTGCCAGCGACATCCTGGACGCCCGCAGCATGCGGGAAGGCGACAAGGGCACGGTGTTTGTCAGTTCGCTGTTTGCGGCGGGCAAGCTGTATGCCATCACCAGCCAAGGCGGCAAGCGCGAAGTCAAAACTTTGGCCGAAAAGCTGTTCCTGCCCAGCGGCATTGAATACCACAATGGCAATTTGTACCTTGCCACGCCCAAAGACATCACCGTGTTCGAGAACATTGAAGCCAACTTGGGAAGCATTGGCAAAGGCAAGGTCATTTACGACAAGCTGCCCGGTGAAGTGCCCCACGGCTGGAAATTCATCAAGGTCGGGCCCGACAACAAACTTTATGTCTCGATCGGTGCCAACTGCAATATCTGCGACGTCAAGCCCGAATTCGCCACCATCAACCGCATGAATTTGGATGGCAGCGGGTTCGAAGTTGTCGCCAAAGGGGTGCGCAACACGGTGGGTTTCGACTTCCACCCCAAAACCGGCGAACTCTGGTACACCAACAATTCGCGGGATTGGCTCTCGGAAGACCTGCCCAATGACACCTTGAACCGTGTGGCCAAGAACGCCAAAGAAATCCCCGATTTCGGGTTCCCCTATTGCCACCAAGGCGATTTTGTGGATCCGCAATTTGGCTGGGGCAAAAGCTGCAAAGGCGTGGCCCAACCTGCCATGAAACTCGGCGCTCACGTGGCCCCTCTTGGCATGCGCTTCTACACCGGGAAAATGGTTCCGGCCAAGTACCAAGGCGCGATCTTCATCGCACGGCATGGCCCATGGAACCGCACTCAAAAATATGCGGCAGACATCATGGTGGCTTGGCCGGATGGCAAGGGCGGCATCAGCAAGACCGAGACATTCCTGACGGGCTTGGTTGAAAACAACGGCTACCTGGGCCGTCCGGCCGACGTGATGGTCATGAAGGACGGCAGCTTGCTCGTCAGCGATGACCACAATGGCGCGATCTACCGCGTGAGCTACGGCAAAAAGTGAGCAGCTTTCATGCCGCGGCCAAGGTGAGCGCCGCAACCCCGCTCGGCTTGGCC
>JANYCG010000316.1 GCA_025360385.1 Burkholderiales bacterium
CCCATGGAAAACACCCAAAACCTGACCGACCGTGACAACCCCATCCAGCGGCGTTTGTCCGATGCCTGGGCTGAGTTGCAAACCCATGCCGAGCAAGGCAACATGCTGGAGCCCAATGCCTACCGGCTGGCGTTTTCAGACCCCGAGTTTTTGCTGCGCCGGGAAACGCGGGGCATCCGCATCCAGCTGGAGATGCTCAAGCCGGATATCGAGCAGTCTGCGCAGGGCATTGAAAACACCGTGGTGGTGTTTGGCAGCGCACGTTTTCCAGCCCCTGAAGACGCGGCCCAAGCGCTAGCCCAAGCGCAGTCCAGCGGCAACCCGGCCGCACTGACCTTGGCGCAACGCGGCATGCGCAATGCGCGGCACTACGAGCACGCCCGCCTGTTTGCGCGGCTGGTGGCGGGCTACAGCGCCCATATGCCGGCCAAAGACCGTCTGTTCATCTGCACCGGTGGCGGGCCCGGCATCATGGAAGCGGCAAACCGGGGCGCCCATGAACTGGGTTCGCCCACGGTGGGGCTGAACATTGCCCTGCCGCACGAACAGTTTGCCAATCCTTACGTCACGCCGTCTTTGAGCTTCAAGTTCCACTACTTCGCCATCCGCAAAATGCACTTCATGATGCGGGCCAAGGCCTTGGTGGCTTTCCCCGGCGGCTTTGGCACGCTGGATGAACTCTTTGAAGTCATCACGCTGGTGCAGACGCGCAAGGCCAAGCCTGTGCCCATCGTGCTATTCGGCACCGACTACTGGAAGCGCCTGGTCAATTTTGACGTGCTGGTGGAAGAAGGCGCCATTTCGCCAGAAGACTTAAAGCTGGTCTCGTACGTCGATGAACCCGAACAGGCGTGGGATGTCATTCGGGCGTTTTACAGCGCTTGATTGGCTACCGATGGGCACCGTGTGAAGTTGGCCGCAAGCGCCACGCGGGCCTGGCTCCCAGGCCCACCGCTGCACCGACAAACCAGAACACAAGCGACACACCCACCACGGTGCCCAGCGTGCCGAACAAGATCGGCATCAACACGCTGGAGCCGTTGATGGCCATCAGGCGCAAGCCCAGCGCCTCGCCCTGGCGCGCCTCGGGCGTGATCTGATGCAGGGTGCTCATGATCATGGGCTGCACCGAGCCCAGTGCCAGCCCCAGCAAAACCGAACACATGCCCATCGCCAGTGGCGTTGCTAAGCTGGGGTAAATGGCAAACAACAAGGCCGTACAGGCCATAGCCGTGGTGACCACCACCCACTCATGAATGTGCGAGCCAAACAGAGGCAACAACACACGCACCAGCGTCGCAGCAATGGCGAAAGCCCCCAATATCGCGCCAATTACCGACGCGCTGAAGCCCCGCTCGTGACCCAGCACCGGCACGACAAACGTGTGTACATCCCAGCAGGATGACAGCAGCCAGTTGACCAACATGAGACGGCGCATCATGGGGTCGCGCAGCAGGTCCCAGGCTTTGCCGCTGCCAGCGTGGGCAGTGGCTGGCACAGGGGGCAGTTCCGCAACGCCCCGCACCCACAACCAGCTGCACAGCGGCAACAACGCCAAAAAAAGGAAGGCGGCACGAAACCCAGCTAAATCGCCTGCCTGCCCGCCTTGCCAAATGCCCGCGTGGTCAATCAGCAAACCGGCGCACAAGGGACCCAAAAAGTTGGAAATCGCCGGGCCGATGGACAACCAGCCGAAGACCTTTTTCAGTTCAACCGGGCCTTTGGCGGCCCGGCCCACATGGCGTTGCAGTGCGATGGAAACAAACCCTGTCGCGCCCCCCATCATCAGGGCGCTCAAACACAGCACGGGAAACACGGGAAAGGCCGCAGCAAAGCCAGCGCCTACCGAGGCAGACAACACCGCCCAGCGGACTGGTTTTTTCAGGCCATGGCGATCCACATAACGGCCTGCGGCAAGTGACAAAAACACTTGCACCAGCGCAAACAGGGCCAGCAGCACGCCAACTGCCATGGCGCTAAAGCCGGCCCCCAACGCCAGCAAAGGTGCCGCCATGCGCATGCCGGCCATGGCGGCGTGAACGCAGACCTGGCTGGCTACCAGACGGGCCAGCGCCAGGGGTTGTGCAGGTAAATCAGGCCGGGGGGCAGTCACCCTTCATCTGCCTCTCTGTCCAGCGGCAGCAGGGTTTGCGCTTGGCTCTCGGGCAAAGCCTCCACCTGGCGCAAAGTGCGCTCCATGGCGCGTTTGCGGACGTCGCCGTCGGTCAGGGTCTTGAGCACGGTTTCAGTCTGGGAACGGGCTTTGTCCAGCATGCCGCCAAATTTGCCAAACTCGGTCTTGACTGCGCCCAGCACTTGCCAAACCTCACTGGAGCGCTTCTCCAGAGCCAGCGTTCTGAAACCCATCTGGAATGAGCTCATGATCGCCAGCAAGGTGGTGGGACCTGCCAGCGTGATGCGGTAGTCGCGCTGCAAGGCTTCCATCAGGCCGGGTCGGCGCAGCACTTCGGCGTACAGGCCCTCGGTCGGCAGAAACAGTATCGCGAAATCGGTGGTGAACGGCGGCTCCACGTATTTATCGAGCATGGACTTGGCTTCCTGCCGGATCCGCTGCTCCAGTGCCTTGCCCGCCGCCTCGGCACCGGCCACGTCGGCACGGCCTTGCGCATCCAGCAGACGCTCATAGTCTTCATTTGGAAATTTCGCGTCGATCGGCAACCACAGGGGTGCCCCGCTGTCAGACTTGCCCGGCAGCTTGATGGCGAAATCGACGACGTTTTTGCTGCCGGGCCGGGTGGCGATTTGCGTGGCGTACTGGTCCGGCACAAACACCTGCTCCAACAGCGCGGCCAGTTGTGCTTCGCCAAAAATGCCGCGTGTTTTGACATTGGTCAACAAGTGCTTCAAGTCGCCCACACCTTGTGCCAGGGTTTGCATTTCACCCAGGCCTTTGTGCACCTGTTCCAGCCGGTCGGCGACTTGCTTGAAGCTTTCACCCAGACGGGTTTGCAAAGTGGCCTGGAGTTTTTCATCCACCGTGGCGCGCATTTCGTCCAGCTTGGCGCCGTTGATGGCTTGCAATTGGGCCAGTTGTTTTTCAAGGGTTTCGCGCACTTCGCTCATGCGTCGGGCGTTCGACTCGCTCAAGCCCGACAACTGGTGGGACAAGGTGTCAGACAAAGTTTTTTGCAGCAGCGCCAGTTGCTGGCCAAACGCATCGATCTGCGTGTTTTGCGTGCGGGTGGCCTCAGCGCCCTGCTGCACCAATGCCTGCTGGAAAGTCGCTAAAGACTGTGTCAACTCCTGGCGCCCCCCGCGCGAGTTTTCGCTGATCTCGCGGCGCAATTCACGCTCCAGCCTTTCGTTGCCAGACAACAAGGTGTTTTGCAGCGCAGTTTGCAGGGCCGTGCAGGCCTGATCAATGTGTTGAGCCGTGAGCTGGGCCACCTGCGCAGCAGCGATCTCCTGGGCTGCGGCAATCTCGCGGATGACGCCGTCAGGTCTGCGCAAACCCACCCACAGCAGCAGCAGGATGTTGACAACACCCAGCGCCAGCAACAGCCACAGGGCAAGATCGTTCAAGCGCAAGGCCCTTTGGAATCAGGCCGCGTCGGTGGCGTACTGGCGGGCATTGACCCGCGCCCGGGCCGCAACATATTCACGCTTGAGCCGCGCCACAAAAGTGGCTGTGGGCTGCACTTTGTCGACGCCGCCAATACCCTGGCCGCAACCCCAAATGTCTTTCCAGGCCTTGGCCTTGGCACCCTCTCCCGTTGCGAAATTCATGGTTTTGACGTCGCCCTGAGGCAGGTTGTCCGGGTCCATCCCGGCGTTGCGGATGCTGGGTGCCAGGTAGTTGCCATGCACGCCGGTGAACAGGTTGCTGTAGACGATGTCATCCGAGTTGCCGTCCACGATGGCCTGTTTGTAGGCGTCGGATGCGCGGGCCTCCTCGGTGGCAATGAAGGCCGAGCCGATGTAGCCGAAATCGGCCCCCATGGCTTGCGCGGCCAGCACCGCGTCACCGGTAGCGATGGCGCCCGACAGCGCAATCGGGCCGTCAAACCACTGGCGGATTTCCTGGATCAGCGCAAACGGGCTCTTGACGCCCGCGTGGCCCCCTGCGCCGGCGGCCACCGCGATCAGGCCGTCCGCGCCCTTTTCGATCGCCTTGCGGGCATGTTTGTTGTTGATGATGTCGTGCAGCACCACGCCGCCGTAGCTGTGGGCGGCGGCGTTGATGTCTTCGCGCGCCCCCAGGCTGGTAATGATGATGGGCACCTTGTATTTGACGCACATCGCCATGTCATGCGCCAGGCGGTCATTGCTTTTGTGCACGATCTGGTTGATGGCGAAGGGCGCGGCGGGTTTTTCAGGATGGGCTTTATTCCACACCGCCAGCGCCTCGGTGATTTCGATCAGCCATTCTTCCAACTGTTCGGCAGGGCGGGCGTTAAGCGCGGGCATGGAGCCCACCACGCCAGAGATGCATTGCGCAATCACCAGCTTGGGGTTGCTGACAATGAACAGGGGGGCCGCAATGATGGGCAGCGGCAAATTGTTCAGAGGCGGGGGAAGCTTGGACATTCAGTCTCCAGTGGGTCAAAACACGGCAATACAGCCGAAAGCAGGCAGGGCCAAAACACGATCAAATATTCAAATTTTAGCAATTGAAAGGGAAAATACGCCGAAAGTTCCCTTGTATGCTGAATAGTTAGCTATAAAAATGCAAGCAATCATTGGTCTCTGAAACACCCGGAAAATTTGGCAGCCAGTTCAAAACGACTCCAGCGCCATCGCCGTCACGCTCTCAAATCCATCAACGATGCTGTCACGGACACCCGGCGCTTTGCTGAGCAAGTGGTCGGCGTAAAAACGGGCAGTGATGATCTTGGCCGCCATGAAAGGCACGTCGTTGCCACGGGCCAATTCCTCCTGCGCCACCAGCAATGAACGCGCCAGTTGCCAACCTGCCATCAGGTTGCCGGCCAGCATGAGGTAAGGCACGCTGCCGGCGAAAACAGCGTTGGGCGTGGCTTTGGTGCCACCGGCGACAAAATTCACCACATCGACAAAAGCCAGCCGTGCGGCTTTAAGGCGTCGGGCGACGGCCACCGCGTCGGCGCTGCCATTCGTGACAAGTTCCGCTTCAGTTTCTTCAATTTTCGCGGCAATCGCCTTAGGCGTTTGCCCGCCGTCCCGCGCCGTTTTTCGGCCCACCAGGTCATTGGCCTGGATGGCCGTTGTGCCTTCGTAGATCGTCAAAATCTTGGCATCGCGGTAGTACTGGGCGGCGCCAGTTTCTTCAATGAAACCCATGCCGCCATGCACCTGCACACCCAGACTGGTCACCTCCAGGC
>JANYCG010000015.1 GCA_025360385.1 Burkholderiales bacterium
TGGCAATTCGGGCAAGGCATCCAGGCGCTTGGGGCTGGACACTGCCAGCGCGCGCAACTGCCCTGATTTGACAAAAGGCAACACGGCAGGCGCACCAGAGAACAACACCTGAATTTGCCCGCCCACCAAGTCTGTGACCGCAGGCGCAGTGCCTTTGTACGGAATGTGCAGCAGCGACGCATGGGTTTGCAGCTTGAAATACTCAGTCGCCAGATTGGCTGCGCTGCCATTGCCGCCCGAGCCATAGTTAAGCTGCCCCGGCCGGCTTTGCGCCAGCGCCACCAGCTCCTTCACGCTGGCCGCCTTGACGGACGGGTGCACCGCCAGAACATTCGGCACCCGGGCCACAAAGGCCACAGGCGCAAAGTCTTTCAGCGGGTTGTAGGGCAGGGCGGGGTAAAGCGAAGGGTTGACGGCCAGAGTGCCAATATGCCCCATCAAGAGCGTGTAGCCGTCATTGGCGGCCTTGGCGACCCGGTCTGCACCGATGGCGCCGCCGGCGCCAGGGACGTTGTCGATGATGACGGGCTGGCCCCAGGCCTTGGTTAATTCCACGCCAATCGCACGCGCCAGAATGTCGGTAGAGCCGCCGGGGGTGAAAGGCACGACCATGCGGATGGGTTTGGCGGGGTAGAGCGTGCCTGGTGCCTGTGCAGCCGCATATTGTAAGGAAAATAAGGCAAAAGTCCCCGTGGATATTAACTTTATAGCTATATTATTCATAGTATTCAAAGGTCAGAACTGGACCGCAATGCCCGGCGTCAGGGGCAAGACCCGGGTCGGACCGTCCTTCCCCATGGCCTGTTCGAATTCAGTCAAAGTGCCTCTGGCCAGGGGGTTGGTGCCAAAGTGCATGGGCACCACCAGCTTGGGCTTGATCCACTCACGCGTGGCATGGGCGGCATCCACCGGGTCCATGGTGAAGTTGCCGCCAATCGGAATCAGCAACACATCGGGCCTGTAGTACTCGCCGATGAATTTCATGTCGCCAAACAGGCCGGTGTCACCGGTGTGGTAAATCTTCTGGCCGTTCTCCATCTCGATCATGAAGCCGACCGGTTCGCCGCCCACATGGACTTCGTCCTGTCCCGTGGCGGGGTTCTTCCACACATAGAGCGATGAATGTTCGGCGTGCACGGCCGTGACCTTAAGCTTGGGCACATCCGCAAACGGGGTGACCGTTCCGCCCTTGTTCATGCGTGGTGCCAGCTCGGGCGGCAAGACCTTGAGCACGGTCAGCGTCTGGTTCAAATCACCCGGTGCGAATACGCGGGCCTGGTGCATCAGGGCCAGGGCCGGTGCATCGGCGATATGGTCGAAGTGGCCATGCGTCACCAGAATCAGGTCCACCTTGCCGAGATTGTCGAGGTTCCTGTAGTCCTCGGGCGTCTTCGGGTTGGTGCGCAGCCAGGGGTCGATCACGATGACCTTGCCGCTTGGCGTGGTCAGCCGAAAGGCGGACTGGCCCAACCACATAAGTTCCGCCTTGCCAGTTTGCCCACGTGCAGCAAATGCGCAGACCAGAAGACAGAGGCCCGCGACGACACGAGAGAAATGGCTGTTCATTGTTAGCGCTTCTTTAAGTTGGAGGCTCCCATTTTGACCGCAAAGCCAATTCGGAAACATGGCTGACCAGGCAGTGGCGTAGTACAGGACAAGTCGGCCTTGTTGGTGCGGGCTGTGCCATCACGCCTGATTCCGGATTGCAGCCAGCACCGCTTTGCGCACCACGTCCAGCGCCTTCTTCTGCGTTGCCGTGGTGGGCCGCCGTGACGACCAGGCCAGCTCCAGCCGGCTCAGGATGGGCGGGCTGTGGATGCTGCGCACGGCAAAGGGGTCGGCGTCGTCGAAATTGCTCAGGGTGTAGCGCGGCAGCACGGCGTGGCCCATGCCTTCCTTGACTAGGCTCAAAATGGCGTTCAGGCCATCCACCTCCATCGCAATCCGGGGGCGCAGGGCGATGCCCGACATCTCGTTGTCGATCAGGATGCGAAAGGCGTTGGGCCGGCTCGGCAGGATCAGGGGCAGGGTGGCGACTTCCGCCAGGCTGATGCGGTTGGCAGTGACTGCCGCTGAAAGGGGTTTGCGCGAGCGGCCCGAGTTGCGCGGCTTGACGGCGTTGACGGGCGAGATCAGCACCAGCTCTTCCTCATACAGGGTTGCCGTGTCCAGTTCCGGCGAAGCGTCCGGGTTGTAGAGCACGGCCATGTCCAGGTTGCCGACGCGCAGGCCCTCGTACATCAGCACCGAGAAGCCCTCTGTCAGCGTCAGTTGCGCCTTGGGCAAGACCTTGCGCATGGCCAGCGTGAGCGGGACGGTGATCAGTTTTGACAGGCTGGGCGGCAGGCCGATCGACACCCGCCCGGCCAGCGAACTGCGCGCTGCGCCCAGCTCTTCGCGCGCCAGCGCAACCTGGTTCAAAATGCCGCGCCCATGTTCTAGCAGCAGTTTGCCGGCCTCGGTCGGAACGGCCCCCCGGCCATTGCGGGTGAGCAGGTTTTGCCGCAGCTCCACCTCCAGCAGGCGCACCTGGCGGCTCAGGGCGGGTTGCGCGATGTTGAGCGCGGTGGCTGCGCGGGTAAAACTACCCAGCTCGGCGACGCGCACAAAATATTCCAGCTGTTTCAAGTCCATGGCGATCTCTTTATGCCTTGAATTGTTGCATAACAAGAGGTTAGTTATGCGATTTTGGTCT
>JANYCG010000036.1 GCA_025360385.1 Burkholderiales bacterium
GACCTGGACGCGCTTCTGGCTGGGCTGGATTTGGGGTGACAAAAATTTCGGGGGTTCCGCCGTGGAACCCCAAAGGCCCGTCAGTAAGATTCGTGTGAAAACCGGCCACTTCGGTCTTTTGTAAGAATTGGCTGCGTCTTCGCAAGGTGGTTTTGGTATGGTTCACGCCCCTGTCAATTCGGGAACCATATGACCCCCACCCCTGCCAGCGTAATCTATCCAAAGCTACCCGATCCGCTGACTCCAGGCGACTTACAGCAACTCTTCAGTCCCAGCTTTGATGAGCGCCAGTGGGCGCCTACCATTGTGCGAGCTGCCGAGTCACAGGTGGCATTACTTGTGCAACTAAAGATTTTCCAGAGCATTGGACGATTTCGGCCGTCCGCCGAAATCCCCGACATCGCAATTGAGCACGTGGCTCGCCGTATGGGCGTCGAATTCCAACCCAGTCAGGTCTTTCCAGAGCGTACTCGCTATCGACATCGCCAGGCCATTTTCAAACGACTTGGAGTGGCTTCGTGGGGACCCGATGCGCTGGCACTAACCAAAGCAGTTATGCGCAAAACTGCCCACGCGCGCACGGATCCAACGGACATCATCAATTCAGCGATTGATGCTCTCATTCGTCACGGTTTTGAGTTGCCGGCGCTCGGCACTTTGCGGCGTCTGGCCGGCACTGCGCACGGCAACGTCAACTCCACCCAGTGGAGCGAGGTGTGTGGACTTCTCAGTTCGGCCGATCGGGCTGTACTGGAAACACTGTTGGTCGTGGACCCAAAGACGATGAAATCGCCCTTCTCCAATTTGTGTGACACGCCAGGGCGTGCTTCACGCAAAAATCTCAATGCGCTTATTGATCGCTACCAGTGGCTTGAGCAGTTGCCAAATCCAATGACGGCACTACAGTCCATCGCCGATTCAAAAATTCTGCAGTGGGCCAATGAGGCGCGGCGACTAAATGCACTTGAACTGCGGGAGTACGTTACCCCACGGCGTCACACTTTGCTGATGGCGATGATTCACGATGCGCGCGGGCAGGCCCTCGACGGCCTGACACAGATGCTGCTCAGACTATCCCGCAAGGTCGAGTGGAAAAGTGAGATACGCCTGTCAGAGTGGTATCAAACGCGGCGCAACAAAACCGATGCCCTTATCCGCGCGTTTAGGGACTCGTTGATCGTTCACGGATCGGACGTTGAAGCAGTACAAAAAGTGTCCAGGGTAGAGGCGGTGTTAGCAGCCCAGGGAGGCCACGAGGTGCTCGTAAAAAGCTGCGAAGAACACTTGCATCATGAGAAGCAAAACTGGCGTCCATTTGCCAGAGCCATGTTTGTTCCGTTACGCAGTGCTTTGGTACAACTGGTTGAGATTTTGCCGCTACAAGGCACGGCAGCTTCAGATGGGTTGCTACGCTGTGTCAGATCACTGAAAAGTGAAGCATCGCACAGTGACTATTTGAGCATTGCTGGCGTGGATCCCAATACGTTTCCGCGCGAATGGCATGCCCTTGTGCATGATCATGCAAAGAACAGGCAAGATTTCAATCGACGCCAATTGGAGGTCGTTGCCATTTTGGAGTTGGCAACAGCGATCAAGGCCGGAGAAGTTTTCGTCAGCGGCTCCCTGAGTTTCGATCGGTTTTGGGATCGTTTGCCATCGGAAGCTGCCGACCCTGAAGCAGTCGCAGCATATGCCACTGCGCGCGGGTGGGCAAATGGCGCTGACGGTCTGGTGCGGTCGGTAAGGACTGCCCTTGAACAGAAGGCCCGTTTTCTGGATGCCGCTGTGGGCGGTGGTCAACAAGCATACCTCCAACGAGGCAGGCACGGACGGCCAGTGGTAACGCGGCTGCACGCAATGGAAACCCCGGAGTCAGCGATCAATCTTGAAAAACAGATGATGGCGCACATGCCGGAGCGCGCTGTGCTGGAGGCGATTTCAAACACAGAACACTGGGCGAAATGGGGACAGCATTTTGGTCTCCCGTCCCGACTAGCTCCACAAATTAAAGAGGCCAGTCACCGCTACGTGCTCACGACATTTGCCTATGGCTGCGGCCTCGGACCAACGGAGGCCGCACGCCATCTCGGTGGAACAGTCACTGCTGATCAATTGGCATTTGCTGATCGTCGCCATGTTGACATTGAAGACTTGCGTGCCGCCTCTGCTGACTTGATCAACCTGTATGCCCAATTTGAGTTGCCACAGCAATGGGGAATGAGCCAATCCGCGGCAGCTGATGGCACCCATTTTGAAACATACGAAGACAACCTGCTTGCCGAGCATCACATCCGTTACGGCAAAACCGGCGGCATTGCCTATCGACATGTTGCGGACAATTACATTGCGCTGTTTAGCCGCTTTATCGCCTGCGGTACCTATGAGGCGACGTACATTTTGGATGCCCTGCTTCAAAACTTATCGGATGTGAAGCCCAATCGGCTGCATGCCGATACACATGGCCAGTCGGCAGCGGTATTTGGACTTGCATACTTGCTGGGTATTGAAC
>JANYCG010000053.1 GCA_025360385.1 Burkholderiales bacterium
CGCCCCATCTCCGGCAGCATCGTGGCGCTTGCAACCCCCATGCACGAAGACGGCAGCGTTGACTACCCCACACTGCGCAAACTGATCGACTGGCACATCACCGAAGGCACTGACTGCATTGGCGTGGTCGGCACCACGGGTGAATCGCCCACGGTCAATGTGCAGGAGCATTGCGAGATCATCCGGGTGTCGGTCGAACAGGCCCAAAGCCACGTCAAAACCCCGGGCGAGCGCCGCGTACCGATCATGGCCGGCTGCGGTGCCAACTCAACCGCCGAGGCGATTGAACTGACCCAATTTGCCAAAGCCGTCGGCGCCGATTGCCAGCTGCAGGTGGTGCCCTACTACAACAAACCAACCCAAGAAGGCCAGTATCGGCATTTCAAGGCAATTGCCGAAGCCGTCGAACTGCCCATGGTGCTCTACAACGTGCCCGGGCGCAGCGTGGCCGACATGGCGCATGACACCGTGCTGCGCCTGGCCAAAGTGCCCGGCATTGTCGGCATCAAGGAGGCCACCGGCAACATCGAGCGGGCGCAGTGGCTGATCCGGGATGTGCCCAAAGGTTTTGCGGTGTACTCGGGCGACGACGGCAGCGCCGTGGCCCTGATGTTGTGTGGCGGCCAGGGCAATGTGAGCGTCACCGCCAACATCGCCCCGCGCCTGATGCATGAGCTGTGTGTGGCAGCCATTGCAGGCAACACCCAACGCGCGATGGAAATCCAGTTTTTGCTGATGCCCTTGCATAAAAATCTGTTTGTCGAACCCAACCCGATCCCGATCAAATGGGCCATGCAACGCATGGGCCTGTGCGGCGGTGCCATGCGCCTGCCCATGACGCCGCTTGACCCAGCCTTGGTGCCTGCGGTTGAGGCGGCGTTGCGGGCCTCTGGCTTGATCTGAACTGAACCCCAATTGACAGGACCCTGGCGTGAACCTATTTTTCAAATCGAATTTTTCCCGGCTGCTGACGGTGGCGCTGGCCGCCTCGCTTTGCGCCTGCTCGTCGCTGCAAACCGACCGCATTGACTACAAAAGCTCGGGCAAGGCGCCGTCGCTTGATATTCCGCCTGACCTGACCCAGTTGGCCCGCGACTCGCGTTACGTCGTTCCCGGCACGTCGGTCACCGCGTCGTCGTACAAGGCGGGCCAGCCCGTCGCAGGCGTCAGCAACACGGCCGCGTTGGCGATGGGAGACACTCGCATCGAGCGCTCGGGCAACCAGCGCTGGCTGGTGGTGAGCCGCACGGCAGAACAGTTGTGGGAACCGGTGCGGGATTTTTGGCAGGAGAACGGCTTTTTACTGGCGCTTGACCAGGCACCTCTGGGCATCATGGAAACCGACTGGGCTGAAAACCGCGCCAAATTGCCGCAAGACGTTGTCCGCAGCGTGCTGGGCAAAGTTTTTGACGGCCTTTACTCCACCGGCGAACGCGACAAATTCCGCACCCGCCTGGAACGCAACGCCGCAGGCGGCACCGAGATTTACATCAGCCACCGTGGCATGGTCGAGGTCTATGGCAACGCGGAAAAAGACAAAACCGTTTGGCAGCCTCGTCCGGTCGATCCTGAACTCGAGACCGAATTTTTGCGCCGCTTGATGGTGCGCCTGGGGGTGTCGCAAGAGCAAGCCAGAACCCAGGTTGCGGCGGGCATCAAAACCACGTCCAGAGTGGCGTCGCAAAACGGCCAGCCGGTGGTGATCGTGGATGAAGGCTTCGACCGCGCCTGGCGCCGCGTCGGCCTGACTCTGGACCGCACAGGCTTCACCGTCGAAGACCGCGACCGCGCCAAGGGAACCTATTTTGTGCGTTACGTCGAGCCGGTGATGGATAAGTCCGAACCGGGTCTTTTGAGCCGCATTTTTGGCGGCTCCAGCAACCCCCGGCCCACGCTCAAATACCGCATCAGCGTTCAAAGCCAAGGCGAATCGAGCACCGTCGCCGTGCTGGACGCAACCGGCGCCGCAGAGTCCTCCGGCAATGCGCAACGCATTGTCAAAGTGATTGCTGATGACCTGCGCTGACCTGCATGTCGGCGTGAAGCCTGGCACAAAGCTTAGGCAGCGTCAAACCGCCCGCTGATGTTGCGGTTCAAGAGCCTGGGCAGTGGCAGCTCGGGCAACGCCACCGTGGTGGAGGCCCGTGACGGGCATCAAACGGTTCGGGTGTTGATTGACTGCGGCCTGGGTGCAAAAACGCTGGCGACCAGGTTGGGACAGGCCGGTCTTGAAGGCAGCCAAATCGATGCAGTTTTCATCACCCATGAACACAGCGACCACATTGGCAGCGCTCGCCAATTTGCCCTGCGCCACCACACCCCGGTGTGGATGAGCCAGGGCACCTACGCCGCCATCGGAGAACCTGATTTCGCAGGATGGCTGCGCCAGGCTCAGGACGGTGCACCGATTGACTTGGGTGGCTTGCAACTCACGCCATTTGCTGTGCCGCACGATGCGCGAGAGCCCCTGCAGGTGCGCTGCTCGGACGGTGCCCGCCACCTCGGAATACTGACTGACCTGGGCCATGCCCCGCCCCAGGTGTTGGCCCATCTGGCGGGCTGCGACGCACTGCTGCTGGAATGCAACCACGACGCCGCGCTGCTGGCCAACTCTGCTTACCCGGCTTTTCTGAAAAAGCGGGTGGGCGGGCAACACGGGCATCTGAGCAATGCTCAGGCGCAACAGATTGCCGCCGGTCTGAACCACGGCAGCCTGGGGCATGTGGTGGCGGCCCATTTGAGCCGTCAAAACAATCGGCCGGACCTGGCCTGCGCCGCGTTGGCACAGGCCCTGGACCGCAGCCCCGCAGACATCCTGGCCGCCGACGCCAGCACGGGCTGCGCGTGGCTGACGGTGTAATTCGATTTACAGCCAAGGAAGCGCTGAACATCTCTGTGTGGATGCCTGGCACTATGGTTATTGATCAGGCCTGTTGAAGTCTTAAATTCCGTTCAGGCTGAGCTTGTCGAAGCCCTTCGACAGGCTCAGGGCGAACGGTTCAAACACCACAGGGCCGGATCAATCGTGATGGGCTGCAAGGCGGATTTTGCAGGCCATCACACGGCGATGAGCGAGCAATCCAAGACCGCACAGTGCCCGATCCCAGTGAACTTGCGCCCCGGGGACTTGTTCCGCGCTGCCTTAAAGCAGCCGGCATTCATGGACGAAAAAAAACCGCCCGAAGGCGGTTTTTTTCAGCATTGAAGAATTACTTCTTCATGGCTGCGGTGGCAGCGTCAGCGGCCTTCTTGGCAGCGTCGCCAGCAGCACCTTTGGCAGCGTCAGCAGCGGCCGTCGCAGCAGCGCCGGCAGCGTCTTTAACGGTGCCAGCAGCGTCTTTGCCTGCGTCAACGGCAGCGGTCGCAGCACCAACAGCAGCGGAAGCGGCGTCTTTGGCAGCACCGGTCGCGGCACCAGCAGCGGCGGATGCGGCGTCTTTGGCGGCTTCAACAACGGGGGCCACCATTGCAGCAGGAGCGGCAGCAGGTGCGGCTTCTTCTTTTTTACCGCAAGCGGCAAGTGCGGCGGCAGCGATAACAGCGGCCAAAACGAGTGATTTGTTCATTTGAAATACCCAGTGAGTTAAAAAAGTGAATACAACAGAAATTTACCTATGTAGACGAGCCACAAAGACCGAAGCAAAAAGTGCTCCGTCTTTTTGCTTAGCCCCAAATTATATCGGGAAATTTAACAAGGGCGGGATTACCCTAGGCAGAAGATTCAGGTGCCACATTTTGCCAACTAAAACATGGCCTACAAACCCAAAGTCACCGCCGCAAAACCGGGCGCACTGCCCCGCAATTTTTCGTCCAGCAATTCGCGCAACACAACACGCCGCTCGGGTTCGCTGCCGCAGACGCCGGTGCTGCGGGCCAAGTCCAGGCGCTGCATGACCCAGGCTGGGCTCCAGATGGCGCTGGGGAAATCAAGCGGATCCGCATGGCGGCATTGCCGGCAGTCAACAATGTGGCTCCAGGTCTTGCGCCAGGTCACAAAACGCGGCGCAAGACGCACAATGCTGTCAAAATTTTGCGCCAGCAGGGTGATGTGGCGCCCGGTTTTTGACCAAGCGTTCAAAGACTCGGCGACGGCGCGCTCGCGCAGCGGCCAGTCCTCAAAATTGGCGTCGGCCAGTATGATCCGGTTCCAGCCGTCCCGCGCGGCTACGTCCAGCGCATCACGAATCGCCTGCGCGAACGCATTGCGACCGCTGAAACGGCCGCTGGGCAAGGTCGCCAAGGCGGGTTCAAGCGTTGGCGACGACCCAGGGTTTGCCGGGCTGGCAGCGTTAACCGGTGAACCGTCAACATCATCGGGCATCATGTTTCCTCCTCAACAATCCAGCCGGCCTGGAGCCAATCACCCAGCAGGGCCAGCGCAGCCTTGCTGGCGCTGCGCAGACGGCTTAGGGCCAGCCTTCGGTCGTTCGCCAGGGCCTGCATCAGCGCTGCGTCTTGGCCCGACGCCAAAAAACTCTCACCATTGATGAAAATATGCTGCTGATCAAACATCATTTTGCTGCGACGGTCAAGCGCAATCGCGTGTTTGCCCGGTCCTTCATCACCCCCAGATTCAGCCTCAAACCAGACACTGGATTTGGGCTCGGTCAAATATTCGCCCAGCAGGCGCGGCAGCAAAGCGGTGTCATGCAGGGCGTTTTTCACGGCATCGCGGGCAAATTCCACCATCTCAGGCGGAATTTCACCCGGGCCGCCCAGCGCAAGCTGTTTGGGGTCGGCGTACAGGCTTTGGGCCAACTCGTGGGGCACGTCATCGGCCAAGCGCAACAGCAGCTCTTGCGCTAGTTCGACCCGTGCCGGCGCGCGAAACCCGATGGAGCAAGTCATGCATTCGTCCAGCGCCACGCCGTCATGGGCCCAGCGCGGCGGCAGGTAAAGCATGTCGCCCGGCGCCAGGTCGTATTCCTGTTCGGAAACAAAATTCTCCAGGATTTTCAAGGGGGCACCCGCCACCAAGGTCAGGTCTTTTTGGCGGCTGATGCGCCAGCGGCGGTGCCCGTGGGTCTGCAATAAAAACACGTCGTAACTGTCAAAGTGCGGGCCCACACCGCCCTCTGGCGTGGCATAACTGACCATCACGTCGTCTAGGCGCGCGTCGGGCACAAAACGGAACTGGTCCAGCAAGGCCCGCATGCCCGAATGGTGCAGATCCAGGCCTTGCACCAATAACGTCCATCCCGCTTGTTGGAGAGGCGGCAGGCGGCGCCTTTGAAACGGACCTTGTTCCATTTTCCAGGGCTTCTTTGCGGATTTTCCAGGCCTTTGAACGACTAGCCTTGACTCCACACTGTCGCGGGCCGCCAATTCAAACAAATCGGTGCGGCTCAAGGGCGGCAAGGGCGGCGCGAACGCGAAATCCGATACCGCATTGCGCACCAGCAAGGGCTTTTTTTGCCAATGGCGCTTCATGAATGCCTGTGGACTCATATGGCCCAATAACGCCAGCGGTTTTTCAATGTCCATCGTGCTTTCCTGTGTGGCGTCTGAAAACCCACTCTCCAAACTGCGACAATTCTCCTATGGAAATCAAAAATCAATGCGTGGTGGCTTTGACCTGGACCTTGAAGGACACGCTGGGCGAGGTATTGGACGTGCTGGACGACCCGGCCGAGTTCCTGATTGGCGGCAAGGATCTGTTCAAGGTGATTGAAGACGCCCTGCAAGGCCACGAAAAAGGGGCCCGCCTGGTGTTGCAGATTGAACCCGAACAGGCCTTTGGCGACTTCAACGACAAGCTGCTGTTTTTGGAGCCGCGCGCGCTGTTCCCGGCAGACGTCGAAGAAGGCATGCCGTTTGAGGGCAGTTCTTTGCCTGCTGGCTGCAACCCCGAAGCGCCCAAAGATTTGCTTTACACCGTGAGCGAAATTTACCCCGACCACATCGTGCTGGACGGCAACCACCCGCTGGCGGGCATCGCTTTGCGACTGGCGCTCAAGGTCGAGGATGTGCGTGATGCCACCGAAGACGAGATTGGCGCAGGCTCAGCCGGTGCGGGATTTTTCAGGATCGAGCCCCTGCACGCCGGCGTGCCGGGCAACATCACTCTGCATTGAACACTGGCCCAAGCCCATGGCGAAGATGGCTGCGACCCGGAAATTTGGATGTTCAACATCAAATAGGCCATTTGTCCCTGTGGATAGGGTATAGTTTGTTATTTATTTAATAGCAATGACTCTGCAGAAAAAATCTGCGTGCTGAGTAATTTCCAGCTTCCAACCCACACGAGGAGAGGTTTTATGGGCATGATTTTCTGGCTGATATTGTCTGTCGCGCTGATTTATCTGGTGGTGGTTTTCAATGGCTTGGTCGGCCTCAAAAACGCGGTGTCCAAGGCCTGGGCCAATATTGACGTGCTGCTCAAGCAACGACATGACGAATTGCCCAAACTGGTGGACACCTGCAGGCAATACATGGCGCATGAACAGGCGACGCTGGAGCGCGTCATCCAGGCCCGCACCCAGGTTTCCAGCGCCAGCGCCTCGCGCGATGTGCCTGCCTTGGGCAATGCCGAAGCGGCCTTGCACAGCGGCTTGGGCAAGTTGTTCGCGCTGGCCGAGAGTTACCCCAACCTCAAGGCCAACGAGCAGTTTTTGCATTTGCAGTCCCGCATCACCAGCCTGGAAAGCGCCATTGCCGACCGGCGCGAGTTTTACAACGAGAGTGTCAACCTCAACAACGTCGGGATCGAGCAGTTCCCGGCGTCGCTGCTGGCGCGTCTGTTCAGTTTCAAGGCCTTCGATCTGCTCAAGTTCAGCGCAGATGAACTCGCCGACGTCGACATCGGCCGGCGTTTCACAACCTGACCCTAGGCCTGACCATGGGCCTGGCCAGTGGCCTGCAGGGCCGCGTTTCCGACGGCTTCATCAACGCGGTCTATTTGGGTCTGGCCGGCGCGGCGCTGCAATTCGGGCCAGGGCAAAAAACACCCTGGGCGGTTTGTATCGGCTTGCTGGCAGCGCTCAGCCTGTTCGCCTGGCTGCGGGCGCTTGGGCGCGTGCAGGCGACCACCCAGCTTGCCCCCTCACGCATCGGGTCGGCAGCGCAGGGTTATGTCGAGCTGCAAGGCCGCGCCAGCGCTGACCCGGCCAACCTGGCCATCAGCCCGGCCAGCGGCCAAGCCTGCATCTGGTGGCACCACCGGGTGTATGAAAAAAACAGTCGCGACGACAGCTGGCGCGAAATCCAGAACGACGTCAGCACCAGCACGTTCGAACTTGTCGATGCCACCGGCACCTGCCAGGTCGACCCGGAGGGGGCGCAAATCATGGGCCAGACGGTTCGCACCACCTATCCGTCGGGCTACAAACATGTGGAAGAACTGCTGTGGGGCGGTGCGCCAATTTACGTCCTGGGCGAGTTTGTGACCATCGGCGGAGCGCAGACGGCGCTGTCGCTCAGCGAAGACGTCGGCGCTTTGCTGAGCGACTGGAAAAAAAACCCGGTGGCCTTGAAAAAACGCTTTGACCTGGATGGAAACGGCCAAATTGACGAACGCGAATGGGCTCTGGCGCGGCAACTTGCCACCCGGACCATCGAATTGCAGCATCGGCAAGTGCGCAGTCAACCCGGCGTGCATGTGCTACGTAGCCCGCAAAACGGCCGCCTGTTTTTGGTCTCCAGCCTGTCGCCGCAAAAAATCCGTTTTCGCTATCAATTGTGGAGCGTTTTTCATTTGACTGTTTTGGTTCTCAGCAGTAGCGCCTATTTGTACTGGCGCTGACGGCATAGGCGGGCCCACGCGGCCCATGGCGCTGGCCAAAAAGCGGCTCTGTTGCGGCAGGAGAGTTCGGGGTTCAACCCTGCGGTGAACGGCTCAAACACCAGCCCGTTTGCCTTGACTCAAAAGTGCTTGACTCAAATGTGCCGGACTCATATTTGCCGGACTCAAGCCTTGAATTTTTCTTTGGCCTTGCGGGCGAATTCATTGGTGAAGGTTTTGGCCAGGACAATTTTGTCGGCCTTGATGCCGGGGTCAAAACTGGCCAAGGCCCTGAGCGCCACTTTGGCGCCGTCGTCTGGAATCAAGCCGTCCAGCGCAATCGATTCACGCACTTTGTTGAAGGCGGCCAGGTACAAGCCCCGATCCGACAACAAATAGGATTCCGGAACAGCGTTGATGATGTCGCCCGGCCCGGCAGTTTGCAGCCACTTCAGGGCGTGCACCATGGCATTGGCCAGGGCCTGGGCGGTGGCCGGATTTTTTTGCAAAAACTCGGTGGGCGCGTAGAGGCAGCCGGCCGGCATGGCACCGCCAAACACCTCGGTCGTGCCCTTGAGCGTGCGGGTGTCCGTGATGATGCGCACATCGCCCTTTTGCTCCAGCATGGTCATGACCGGGTCGAGGTTGCTGATGGCGTCAATCTGGCCGTTGCGCAGGGCTGCCACGGCCGCGCCCGCCGCGCCAACCCCGACAAAGCTCACCTCTTGCGCTTGAATGCCTGCGCGCGACAACACCCGGCTGGCCACCATTGCCGCAGTCGAACCCGGCGCAGTCACACCGATTTTTTTGCCTTTTAAATCACTCAGGGATTTGTAGGCCGGCAAGGTTTTGGTGGACACACCGATGGCGACCTGTGGCACCCGGCCATGCAACGCAAAGGCCTGGAAAAACTGGTTGCGGCTTTGCAATTGGATGGTTTGTTCGTAGGGGCCGCAGAACACATCTGGCACGCCGCCCGGTGCCGATTGCACGGGCCGCGTGCCAGGCGCAGATTCATGGATATTCACCTCCAGCCCTTCTGCCCTGAAAAAACCAAGTTGCTCGGCAAGGGTGAGCGCCAGGCAATAGAAAGCGGCTTTGTTCTCCACCGCAATGTTGATGGCCGCCTTTTCTGGCCGACTCTGGGCGAACACTGCGGGCGCAGCCCATGACACGCCAATCAACGCTGACAGCGCGACCATCCGGCGGCGGTTCGGGCGGCCTGTGCTTTCAGGCCACCCGCTGGGCAACAACATGCGCGCTCCTCTCGTATTTTTGACGTTTTTGGGTTGCGTCAAGCGTAACGAGGGAGGGTCTTTTGCGCATCGGGAACATCCCGCACGGGAAACTACTTAGCGCCAAGTTTTTGCGGGCGGATCGCTTTGGCGGCTCAACGCCGATCGGTCAGGGCATGGGCAATCGTGCCCAGGTCGACATACTCAAGCTCGCTGCCAATCGGCACACCTCGCGCCAAACGGGTAATCTGCAGGCCGCGCGGTTTGAGCGCCTGGGCGATCACATGGGCGGTGGCCTCGCCTTCAGCGGTGAAGTTGGTGGCCAGGATGACCTCTTGCACCAGCCCATCCAGCGCCCGGTCAAACAGTTTCTGCAAGCCAATGTCTTTGGGGCCAATGCCATCCAGCGGGCTCAGATGGCCCATCAGCACAAAGTAACGCCCCCGATAGGCCAGCGTTCGCTCCACGGCCGACTGGTCAGCCGGGGTTTCGACCACGCACAACTTGGACGGGTCGCGTTTGACATCGACACAGGTGGCACAAATGTCGGCTTCGGTGAAAGTGTTGCAACACTCGCAATGCTTCACGGTTTGGCTGGCCAGTGCCAGCGCCTGTGACAGTGCCAGGGCACCGGGGCGGTCATGCTGCAACAGGTGAAAGGCCATGCGCGAGGCCGACTTCACCCCTACGCCCGGCAGGCGGCGCAGCGACTGGATCAGGACATCCAGGGCGTTGGAATCAGCCACGCAGCGTCACGCGGGCGTCAAAACGGAAACTTCATGCCACCCGGCAGCCCCGGCATGCCCGCCGTGAGTTTGCCCATCTTCTCCTGCGAGGTCTCTTCGGCCTTGCGCACAGCCGCGTTGAAGGCGGCGGCCACCAGGTCTTCGAGCATGTCTTTGTCGTCGGCCAGAAGACTGGGGTCAATGACCACGCGGCGCACATCGTGCTTGCAGGTCATGGTGACTTTGACCAGGCCCGCGCCGGATTCACCCTGGACTTCAATATTGCCCAACTCGTCCTGGGCTTTTTTCATGTTGTCCTGCATGGCCTGGGCCTGCTTCATCAGGCCGGCGAGTTGTCCTTTGTTGAACATGGGGTTCCTTTAATGTGAAAACTGAATCAGTGAATGTCGATGGGATTCGGTGAAAGCGTGCCAGCGATGCGGCGTCGGTGTTCAAGCCATGGGCTTGATGGTGCCCGGTACTATTTTCGCGCCAAAGTCGCGCATCATGGCCTGCACAAAGGGGTCGTCAAAAATGATTTTTTCAGCCACCAACTGACGCTCGGCGCTGGCCTGGGCGTTGCGTTTGGCGGGGTTGTCGCTCACGCGGCCGATTTCAACCACCAGTTTCACGGCGTGGCCAATGCCGTTCAAGGCCGCTTGCAGGCGGTCCCGGGTGCCGGCCTGGTTGAGCGACTCGCGTTCGATGCGCAACAGCCATTCGTCGGCATCCCGCGCCACCAGTTGCGACTGCAGGGCCAGCTCACGCACCAGGGCGGCAATGCTCTCGCCCGCAATCAGTTGCTGTACCAGCGGGTGCCAGAAATCCCCCTCCTGCGTCGGCACAAAATGGCTGGCGGTTGACAAGGCCGCGATGTTGTCGGCGCGCGAGTCCGCTTGAACTCGAACGGGAATTGCTACGCCTTTAGTAGCTACATAGGCAGCATTAACGGGAACTTCCGGCGATTTTTCTTCTTGTGCCGGCTGCAAAGGGTCAAAATGCGGTTGGTCCAGCACCTGCAGTTGCCGCCCTGGCGGTGGAAGCACATTGTCTGGGTCTGGGGGCGGAATCTCGGCCGTCGCCCAGGGCGGCGGCATCGACGCGTTGGATGGGGCCGCCGCTGTTGTGCGAGCGGCGACGGGCGGGGTGGACGACCCGGGCAATGGCGCTGGCACCGGTGCCGCAAGTGGTGCATCCCCTGACGCAACCCGTGGTGCAACAGGTGGCACCGCGGGTGCCACCTCACCGTGGTTCAGAGTTTTTTTTTCAGCCGTGGGCATCGTGCCGCTTCGGCTGGCGGGCTTGAAGGCCAGCAGCCGCAGCAGCACCATGGTCAAGGCGGCATATTCGTCCGGTGCCAAGCCCAGTTCAGCGCGGCCATGCAGGCACAGGCTGTAAAGCAGCTGGGTTTCATCAGCAGGCATCATTTGCGCCAGCCGGGCCAGGTCGGCGCTGTCCGGGTCGGAC
>JANYCG010000089.1 GCA_025360385.1 Burkholderiales bacterium
GAATCGTCTCAGTGCGTGATGACCTCCATCGGGCTGGGTTTGTCAGGGCGCAGCGTCTGGGGCGCACTGCACGCGCTTGACGGTGCTGGCATACGTCGGCGCACAATCACCATGGGCTGCCCGCAGATACAGAGCCACAGCGCTCGTGTGGGTGGTGGCCCGGGTAGCGTGCCGCAGCGGGGCAGCAAGTGTGTGAGCTGCAGCAACTGCAAAGTGCGACGGCAGTTGTGGTGTAAAAAGCCAAAGTTGCGCGGTAGGTATCCACCGGCACGCGCGCATCGGTGACGTGCACGATCAACGCATCCCAGCGCTTGAGCGTGTAGTCAATCGCCTTGGCCGTGACCCCTGATGGCCACTTCAAATTCCCCCACCTTTGGCCAGTCAAATTCCCCCAGGCAGGACGGCCAAATTATCAGCTTTTAGGCCTGCCTGGTTCTGACCTCCTTTCTTGGTAATTTCTCCCCGGCTTTTTGGATTTTTATAAACGGCTGTTTGGCAAGCGCAGCGCGTCAGGCCGAAGGCGAAACGCCGGGGAGCGGTGGGCAACTGTCGCACCGGTGCGCAGCACCGGCTGTCCACAGGCTTGTCCTGTGGTCAGGACAGTTGTCCACGGCGGGCGAGTTGCTCACGCGGCGCTGGCACGGGTGATGCGCGAGGCAGCCTCTTTCAGTCGGTAACTCTTGCCCTCAAACGCCAGCAGCGCCGAGCGGTGCATCAACCGATCCAGAATGGTCGTGCTCATCGTGTTGTCGCCCAGGTATTTCCCCCAGTCCTCAACAATCCTGTTGGAGGTCACCACGATGGAGCGGCGCAGTTTGTAGCGCCGGTGCACCACCGTTTGCAGCAGTTCGGCGGCACCGTCCGAGATGCGCCGCGCCAGGAACAGATCATCAAGCACCAGCAAGTCTGGCTCCAGCAGACCCTTGAGCAGTTTGGCCTGCTCGGCTGGACTGGCCAGGCAGTAATGCGCAAACACGCTGTCGGCCTCCACGTAGCGCACGTCATAGCCCTGCAAGGTGGCCTGATAGGCCACAGCTTTGGCGATGTGGCTCTTGCCGGTGCCGGGCTTGCCAATGAGCAGCCCGTTGATGCCCTCGGTGATGAACTTCAAGGTGTGCAATTCAAAACACGCCTGGCGTGGCACCTTCGGGTTGAAGTGCCAATCAAAGTCTGCCAGTGTGAGCCGCTCATCGAGCCCGCACTGCTTGAAACGCCGCTCGGTCAAGCGCGAGCGGCGCCGATCAAGTTCATCTTGCAGCAGCATACAAAAGGTTTCAAGGAAGGGTTGCTCGCTGGCCTGGGCTTGCAGAACACGGGTCTCCAGTGTGGCCGCCATGCCCGACAGGCGCAGCTCAATCAGGGCGCGTTCAATCTCATGTTTGCTCATCGTCATAGTGCTGCCTCTACTTGGGTTTGTGCTTGGGTTTGGGTCGGCTCCAGAGTGGCGCTTTGCTGTGCGCCCAGGGTGAACAGATCGGCGTAGTCGACGCCTGCGCGGATCAGGGCATGGCTTTGTGTCAGTGATCCCTCGCTTGGGGTGGGCGTATCGAGCAGGGCCAGCGCTTCTTCCATGAGCCGCTCAGTCAAGGTCTTGACATGGCCGTAGCTGTACACACCCTGTGTCATCGCCGTTTCGCAAGCACTGTTGATCAATCGGCGCGGGTAGCGCCGAACCAACCCGACGATCCCCCAGAGTTGGCGCTGGCCCACGCGCCCTTCACGCTCGAACAAGGTCTCGCACAGCTTGTGGGTGGCCGCCCCAATGGCCTTGGCCTGGCTCAGAATTCGCTGTGTCTCGCGTGATGGATTGAAGACGCGCTCGTTCATGGGCAACACCACCGTGCCCGGCCTCTCGGCGCGGTCATGCGTGCGCAGCAGGGCTTGCGTCTTGAGCTCACGTATTTCCAGGCGACGCGCAAACAGGCGAACCAGCACCCGGCTGCCAATGGCCGCCGGACGGGCTGCATAGCTGCTGTGGTCAACCCGCACACACGAGTCATCATTGACGGTGTACTGAGCCTCGGTAAAGTATTGCATGCCAAGCATGGGCAGGGGCAACAGATGAGGTTTCTCTTCCTGAAACATGGCCTCAACCTGACGGCGCTCGTTGCCGTGAATGCGCTGAGCCGCCCACTTGGTTTCCCAGTGTTCGAGGTGCTGGTTTTGCTCCTCGATCGATTCAAATCGCCGCCCCTTCAGGGCTGTGGATTGGGTGTGACCGATGGCGTGCTCAACCGAGCCTTTGCGATTCGGGTCACGTACCCGTGCCGGGTCGCCCACCACACCATAGTGCTTCAGGGCGGCGGCATAGACGGCGTTGAGCTGGGGCTCGTACAGGTCGGGTTTGATGACACCCTCCTTGAGGTTGTCCAACACCACGTAGCGGCAGGCGCCACCGAAGTAGCGCCAGGCATCTTCATGCAGGCGTGCCCAGGTTTCCTGGCTGGATTTCCACACCACCCGGCGAAAGCTGCGCCGGGAGTAGCGCAAGGTCATCACAAACAGGCGTGGCTTGCGATAGCGAGCAGTACCGGCCACGCGGGTGAGTGCGCCCTCGCCGTAATCGACCTGGGCTTCCTCGCCGGGGGCGAATTCCAGACGGTCAAATTGTTCTGGTTCGTGTTTGCACAGGCCGCCACAGAAGCGTTTGACGCTGTTGTAGGCGCCGGTAAATCCATGCTGGTCCACCAGGTCCTGGTAGATGGCGGTGTAGTTGCGCTTGGCGCGCAACTGGGCTTCGATGAACGCACGGTGAGGCTCACAGGTGGAGGTCGTTGACTTGTCCTGAGCCGGTGGCCGGGGTGGGGGAATTTGATCGGGTGTGCCGGTGGCCACCTCGGAGGAATTTGCCTTGAGCTCCTCTATGCGCTTGGCATAGGTGCGAATGGTCTTTCGGTCAATTCCGGTGACACGTTCAATTTGGCGGTGACTGGTGTTGGACTCCAGCAGAGTCGATAGGGTCGTTTGTAGGTGTGGTTTCAAGACGTTCAATCCGGTTTCCCTCAAAAGTGAGGGGGTGAAGGTAACGTCCTGCCTGGTACTGGCCGAGGCGGTGAAACAGCCGGGTTTAACCCGCCGTCACGCCGCGCTCAGGGTGGGGGAATTTGAGGTGGCCAAAAGTGGGGGAATTTGGGTGGCCATCAGGGCCTGATTCGCTACGGAACAAAGCGTAGCCATGCAGGTAGGTGCTGAGCATTGCCGGCGCATTGGCCATATTGGCGTACATGTTCGGAATGAAGCCGACCTGCTTGAGGGCAATGTCCAGAATTTCTTTGGATTTACCTTCGGCGCGGGCATGGTCGATGGGTTGAAGATCTTTAATAATCGAAGTAGCAGACATGAATGGTTTCTCCTGATGACAAACGCTAATACGACGGTGCCAAAGAGAGATTCCCTGGCTCGCTTGCGATAGCTAATGTTAGGCAGCTGCAGTGATTTGAGGTACACCAAACGTATCGTTTGGGTGTTCCAACGTTTCAACTTTCAAGTCTCTACGGACGCATCTAGATTTCGACATCCTGCTAACCAGCGCAACAGCTCAACTGCTTCACATCC
>JANYCG010000097.1 GCA_025360385.1 Burkholderiales bacterium
CGCTCGGGCGACAAGCCTGCCGCCAGCAAAACGGCTTCGGTGTCGGCCCCCAGGCGCGAGGGCATGTGAATGGGCAGGCGTTCGCCGTCAAACAGCACGGGCACACCCGGAAAACGCACAGTGCCCATGGCGGGGTCTTCAGACAGCATGAAGAAGCCGGTGGCTTTCAAATGCGGGTCGTGTTTGAGGTCTGCCAGGGTGTTGATGGGACCGGCCGGAATCTCCAGCCGGTCACACAGTTCGAGCCAGTAGGCTGAGGTCTGCTTCAGCGTGTGCTGGCCCACCAGGTCATACAGCACCTCGGCGTTGCTGGCGCGCCCGGTGTGGCTGTTGAACCGGGGGTCGGTGGCCAGCTCGGGGGCGCCCACGGCGACAAAAAAACTGCGCCAGTGTTCGTCGGTGTAGGGCATCAGGCAAATCTGGCCGTCGGCCGTGGTGCGTGGCAGACGTGACGCAGCCACCAGGCGGGCATAACCAGGTGGTGCAAGCGGCGGCTCAAAATGTTCGCCATAAAGATGCTCCACCAGGTTGAAGGCGACCATGCCTTCAAACATGGGGATTTCAACCGTGGCGCCCAGGCCTGTGGTGCCGCGTTGCAGCAGCGCCGCCATGATGTTCATCGCCGCCAGCAGGCCGCTGGTTTTGTCGGCCGTCAACATGGGGAAATACCGCGCCGTGCCGGACTGCTGGGCCATCATGCCCACGTTGCCGGCCATGCCCTGGATGATGTCGTCATAAGCGGGCCTGCCGCCATAAGGACCGTCTTGCCCGAAGCCGTTCATGGCCGCGTACACCAGGCGCGGGTGGGCTTTGCGCAGGGTGGCGGGGTCCAGCCCCAGGGCGGGCAATTTTTGCGGCCGCATGTTGTGCATGAACACGTCGGCCTGGCCAATCAGGTGCAGCAGGGTGTCGCGGCCGTCCGGTTTTTTGATGTCGATCACCACCGCCTTCTTGTTGCGGTTGACGCCCAGAAACAGCGAGGACATGCCCACTTCGGAACTCGGTCCGGTGAAGCGCGTGGAGTCGCCCTGCGGCGTCTCCACCTTGATGACTTCGGCACCCAGGTCGGCCAGCCACTGGGCGGCGTAGGGGCCCATCACGACCGTGCTTGCGTCGATCACCTTGTACCCGGCCAGTGGCAGTGTGGGCGTCATATTTTTTGCGTCTTTCTGACAATGAATTCGCTACAGATACGCCACCAGCGCCATCGCCAGCGACACCGTCACCAGCGCAGCACCAGTGGACACCGCCACGCTGGCAGTGATCAGTTCTTCTGCCACGTTGTAACGCTGCGAGAACATGAAGACGTTGGCGCCGATCGGCATGGACGCGGCGACGACCATCACCACCAGCGGTGTGCCGCGCAATCCTAACCGCCAGCCCAGGCCGGCCACCAGTAGCGGCAGCACCAGATTCTTCAGCACCGTCAACACCGTGGCGCCCGCCAGTTGCGCGCCAATGCGCGAGCCCGCCAGGGTGACGCCCACCAGCATCAGCGCCAACGGCCCCATGGCGTTGGCCAGCAATTGCAAGGGGCTGTCAATCACCGCAGGCACCGCCCAGCCGGTTTGTGCAAACAGCAGCCCCGCGATGATGGGCAGCGGCACCGGGTGGATGATGCCGTTGCGCATCGCCGTCAAAACGATTTTGACGGGGTGGCGCGGCCCGCCTTCTGGCTGCAATTCGGCAGCGGCATTGGCTTCATGCGCCACCGCAAATTCAAGCGCCACCGTGGCCAGCGTGAGCATGACCAGCGCGTTGAGTGAGATCAGGGTGAAGAGCGGCACCAGGCCCTCTGCGCCATAGGCCAGCCCGACCAGCGGAATGCCGATTGCCACCGTGTTGCCGTAACTGGTGGACAGCGCCACCACGGCTGAGCGGCGGCTCATGCCCTGCCAGGCCATCATGGCGGCGAACATCAGGATGGCACCGGCAAAATACGCCAGCACGGGCTTGAAGTCCACCTGGTCCAGGTGCACGCGGCTCATGGTGCGAAACAGCAGCGCGGGCGTCAGCACCGAGAAGGTCAGTGTGGCAAGGTCTTTGCTGGCCTCTGACCGCATCAGCCCCAGGCGCACCGCACCATAACCCAGCGCAATCAGCACGACAACGGGCAGCAGGGACGACAGGACGGCGGCGTTCATGGGCAAGTGTGCCCACCGCAACAGGACGGCAGCAAACGCGTGGGCTTACTTGACACCGACCGCGTCAGTGATGCGGTAATACAGCCCATAAGGGTCATCGCTCAATACGCTGAACTTGCCCTCGACCACCACCACGTCCAGCGAATACGCGACCGGTGTTTTGGTCTTGACTTCAACCATGCTTTCAGGCCCGCCCGGGGTGCAGAAGCCGCAGGTCAGCGGCACCGAGCTGAGCAAAAAATGCTTTTGCTTTTCGCCCGGCTCCAACGGCATCATGAAGCCCTGCACGCGCTGGGTCTTCTGGTTCAGCGCGATCACCGGTGCCGGGAACACCGGCAGCAATTTGTTTTTCTCGGCCCGGGTTTTCACCTCGCTCAACAGGGACCAAGGCAGGACATCTTTGCGCTCCTGGATCGGGGCAAACGGGCTGTCGGGGCTGTGCACGCCGGCACCCGTGCCCATGGGCAAAGGCATGGCCGCCTGCGCCGATGCGGCCACCGGCAGCAGCGCCAGCAACACGGCAAACAGCGCGGTGCACAAGAATACATTCAGGTGTCGGATTTTCATGGTGTTCTCCAATGGGTTCAAGGCTCTTTCAGCGCTTTCTTAACTCAGCAATTCTGACACGTTCACCCGGTAAGCGCCAAGGGCCGGCAGCAGCGCTGCCAGCAGGGCCAGCACCAGCGCGGCCAGCGGCACCCACCCCAAAGCGGGCGGCCACAGCCCCGCCGCCAGCAAGACCGACGCGTCCAGCGTGAGCAAATGGCCCAGCCAGGCCATCAAGCCCTGCCCCAACAACAGGCCCAAGGCTGTCGCAGCCACAGCCAGCCACAGGGATTCACACAGCAGCAAGCCTGCAATGCGGGCCGGCGGCGCACCCAGCAGGCGCAACAAGGCCAGGTCGGCGCGGCGCTCTTGCACAGCATTCCACAGGGCAATGAAAACGCCCAAGGCCGCCGTCAGCAGCAACACACCAGCCAAAGCCCGCATCACGTCCAGCCCCAGGCCCAGCGTGTGCAACAGGCGGGTGATCTCAAGCGCCGGCACAGCCGCCTGCATGGCCGTGCTGGTATTGACAAAACGCGGAAAGCTGACTGCCGCCAGCGGTGTTTTGTACTGGATCAGCGCCAGCGTCAGCTCATGCGCATCCGCTTTGGCCGCGGCGCTAGAGGCACCCGGCACAGCTTGCGCTTCATGTTCGTGCACCTCCCAGACGGACTCGGTCGCCGTCAGCACCAGGCGGTCCAGCACCGTGCCGGTGGGCCGCAGGATGCCGCTGACGGTGTAAGGCGTTTGAGCATGGGCGGTGCCGCTGTCGCCCAAACCATGTGAACCGGCAAATACGCCGCCCACGGCAAGCCCGCTGCGCGTGGCCACCTGCGCCCCCAGCACGGCCTGCATGGGTGCAGCCCACCACTGCCCCTGCGCCAGTTGGGCACCGTACAGCGCCGGGTAGTCCTGCGTTGTGCCCACCACCCGAAACCCCCTGAAGCTGTCGCCCAGGCTGATGGGGATCACCTTGGCAAGCAGCGCGTGGGTTTTGAGCGCCTCAACCGCCTTGAGCGGCACGTTGCCCGAGGGCACGTCCAGATGGAACACGCCAGCCAGTATCAGTTGCAGCGGGCTGCCTTTGGCGCCCACCACCACGTCGATGCCTTTGAGCTCGCGCTCAAAGGCGCGGTCCAACTGAGCGCCCAGCAGAATCAGGAAGCTCATGGTGGCCAGGCCCAAGGTCAGCAGCAGCAAGTTCAGCCAAGCCGCCAGCGGTTTGGCAGTCAAATAGCGAAAAGAAATAACTATGCTATTCATAGCAAGCTATGCATATTCCACGGGGACATAAAGCACTTTATACCTTGAAGACTGAAAATTTGGCAACCCAAGCCCCTGGCAGGGCTGCCACCACCCTTGAATCGTGTGTGGCAAGCACCAGCGTGGCGCCGCACTGGCTTGCGCACTGGCACAACAAGGCGATGGCCGACGCCGCAGCGGTGTCGTCCAGGCTGGCAGTCGGTTCGTCCGCCAGAATGATTTTGGGCTGCATCAACAGCGCCCGCGCCAGCGCCACCCGTTGCGCCTGCCCACCCGACAGCTGTGCGGGTTTGCGCCCCGCCAGCTCGGCCACGCCCAAGTTTTGCAGCGTGTTTTGAATCGCCGTGCCATCGGTTTTCCGCCCTGCTGCGAAATAGGCCAGCGCCAGGTTGTCCCACACGGTCAAGGCGCTGCTGAGGTGCATTTTTTGCGGCAAGAAGCCAATCGTCCTTGCCCGCCAGGCGTCTCTTGTGATTGATTTCAAAGCCGACGGGTTTTGTCCAGCCACCCGCAATTCGCCCACCTGCACGTCCAACAGCCCCGCCACCAAGGCCAGCCAGGTCGATTTGCCCGAACCGGAATTGCCCCGCAGCAGCAGCACCTGTCCCTGCGGCACGTCGATGTCGGGGAAGTGGATGTCCGGTCCCTTGGGATACCGGAAGGCAAGATGCTGACTTTGAATCATTGGATTCAATTATTGACGCGTTTACTGATTGCCGATTGCCGGATGGTTCGCTGCGATGTTCGCTGCGATGGCCTGGCAGGATGGGCTTGCCAGATAATTGCCCATGACCGACCCAGCCCCGCCGACACCGCCACCGCACCAACGCCGCGTGCGTTACCAAGGCACGCACCCCAAGCAGTTTGGCGAAAAGTACAAAGAGCTGGACCCAAGCCTGCACGCCACGGAAATCAAGAAAGTGATGGACCGGGGGCAAACGCCTGCAGGCATGCACCGTTCGATCTGCGTCAAGGAGATTCTGCAACTGCTCAATCCCCAGCCGGGGGAAGTGGCGCTGGATGCAACGCTGGGGTTTGGTGGCCACGCCGCAGAAATTTTGCCGCACCTGTTGCCCGGCGGGCGACTGTTTGGCATCGACGTGGACCCGCTCGAACTGCCACGCACCGAGGCGCGCCTGCGCAAGCTGGGGTTTGACGCATCGTCGCTGCGGGTGCGGCGCATCAACTTCTCGGAACTGGCCTCGCTTTTGCCCGAAGCAGGTGGCGGTTTTGACCTGGTGCTGGCTGACCTGGGTGTGTCGTCCATGCAAATTGACAACCCGGCGCGGGGCTTCAGCTTCAAGACCGACGGGCCCTTGGACTTACGGCTAGACCCGACCCAGGGGCAGTCGGCCAGCGAGTTTCTGCTGTCGGTCACACGCGCCCGCCTGCGAGACGTGCTGACCGACAACTCGGACGAGCCCTTCGCCATGCAACTGGCCGCTGCGCTGCAAGGCCAATACCTTGAAACCACCACCCAGCTCGCCGCGCAGGTGCGCACTGCCCTGGCGGCAGCGTTCAAAAAAAGCCTGCCGCAAGACGAGCGCGAGGCCGAGACGAAAAAGGCCTTGCAACGCACCTTTCAAGCCCTGCGCATCGAGGTGAATGACGAGTTTGGCGCGCTGGACAAATTTTTGCAAACGCTGCCGGCCTGCCTCAAACCCGGCGGCCGGGTGGTGGTCATGAGTTTTCATTCGGGCGAAGACCGGCGCGTCAAGAAAGCGTTTCAATCGGGCGAGCGTGATGGCAGTTATGCGCGGGTGGCGCCGGCCTTGATCCGTCCGTCCTATGAAGAGCAACGCGCCAACCCGAGGTCCAGCTCGACCAAGCTGCGCTGGGCCGTCAAATCAGCGGCGCAGTAAGATTCAAAAAACAAGCAGAGGACTTCCACCATGACCACCGCCACTGTGCGCCAGATCACCGACCTGCCCGGCCCCAAGGGCTGGCCGCTGTTTGGCAACACCTTCCAGATCAAACCCAGCAAGATCCACCAAAACGTGGAGGCCTGGGCCCGGCAGTTTGGCCCCTTGTTCCAGATGCAACTGGGGCGCAGGCGCATGCTGGTGGTGGCGGACCATGAACTGCTGGCGGCCGCGATGAAAGACCGGCCGGACGGTTTCAGGCGCAGCCCGCTGACCGCGCAAGTGGGCAGTGAGATGGGCCTGCCCAGTGGCGTGTTCAGCGCCGAGGGTGAAGACTGGCGCAGGCAGCGGCGCATGGTCATGGCCAGTTTCGCGCCGGGCCATGTGCGGGCCTACTTTCCGTCCTTGGTCAAGGTCACGCTGCGCCTGCAGGGCCGCTGGCAAAAAGCCGCAGCGGCCCACAGCAGCATCAACTTGCAAGCCGACCTGATGCGCTTCACGGTGGATGCGATTGCGGGCCTGGCCTTTGGCAAAGATGTGAACACGCTGGAGTCTGGCGAAGACGTGATCCAGCGGCACCTGGACAAACTGCTGCCGAATATTTTTGGCCGCTCGTTGGCCCTGGTGCCCTACTGGCGCTGGTTCAAGCTCAAAAAAGACCGCGAGCTGGATGCCAGTGTGGCGGTGATCACAAGCACCCTGCGCGCCTATGTAGCGCAGGGGCGCGAGCGCCTGGCGCAAGACCCCAGCCTGCGCGAGCAACCGCGCAACCTGCTGGAGGCCATGCTGGCCGCTGCCGACCTGCCCGACAGCGGCGTGACCGAACAGCAGGTGGTGGGCAATGTGCTGACCATGCTGGTGGCGGGCGAAGACACCACCGCCAACACGCTGGCCTGGATGTTGCACTTGCTCAAGCAAAACCCGGCGGCCCTGCAACGCGTACGGCAAGAGGTGCGCACCCTGGCCCCGGACCCAGCCCTGTTCACCATGGACATGATGGACAGCCTTGAGTTTCTGGAGGCTTGCTGCTCCGAAACCATGCGCCTCAAACCGGTCGCGCCATTCATCCCCATGCTGTCCTTGCGCGACACCCAGGTGGGCGACGTGGCCGTGCCCAAAGACACCATGGTCTGGGGCGTGTTGCGCCACCACAGTGTGAGTGAACCCTTCTTCACCGATCCTGGCGCGTTCAAGCCCGAGCGCTGGCTGGCCAACGCACCCGAGCCTCTGAGCACCACCGCCAAACGCGCAGCCTTGCCGTTTGGCTCGGGCCCGCGCATGTGCCCTGGCCGTTACCTGGCGCTGTTGGAAATGAAGATGGCCATGGCCATGTTGCTGGCCAGTTTTGAAATTGAATCCGTCACCACCCCCGATGGCCTGGCCCCGGCCGAACTGATGGCCTTCACCATGAACCCGGTGGGGCTGTCGATGCGCTTGAGCAAACGGTCGCTTGCAGAAATTTGAAGCTTGGCAACGATTAAAATAGCTATTAACAATATAGCTAAATGTGCACTGTTTATAGGGACTTACGGCATTTTTACGCTGCAAAGGCCTTTTAGACAGGCGCCGGCGCAGAGTCGGCCTTGCCTTGACTAATTTTTGGCCAAGCGCGCAAATGTCTTGCGGAACTTCGCCACCTTGGGCCCCGCAACAGCAACGCAATAGCCTTGATTCGGATTGCGTTCGAAGAAGTCCTGGTGGTAGCCCTCGGCCGGCCAGTAGTTGCTGACGGGCTGCACCTCGGTCACGATCTTGCGGCTGAAGAAGCCGCCCTTGCCGATCTCGGCGATCAGCTCTTCGGCCACCTGCTTCTGCTCTGGCGTCGAGTAGTAGATGCCGCTGCGGTATTGCGTGCCCACGTCGTTGCCCTGCTGGTTGAGCTGGGTCGCGTCGTGCACCACAAAAAATATCTCCAGCACTTCGCGCGTCGAGATTTCAGCCGGGTCGTAGACCAGTTTGACCACTTCGTTGCAAGCGGTCTGGCCGGTGCAGACCTCTTCATAACTGGGCCTGGCCACCTGGCCATTGCAGTAGCCGCTTTCAACGTCGGCCACGCCTTTCACACGCACATACACCGCCTCGGTGCACCAGAAACAGCCGCCGCCTAGGACGATGGTTTGCAGAGGTTCAGCCATTTATTTCTCCATCCAAATTGTGGGTTGATTGTCTGTTGTGGGTTGGTCGAATCAAGCCTGATCATCTTACGCGCCTCAATTTGCGACGGGTCTAAGGCGGCCCTGAAGTCTGGCGATTTTCAAGGGTATCTACGGGTATAGTGGCCCGACTTCGTTGACTACCATGGCGTCTCGATTCCTTCTCAGGGCTTGCCCTCAAACCTAGATCGCCCATGCCCCAAGCGCTTCAATGAACCTATGTCCTTGCCCCTGACCGCCAGCCCCGTCGCTTCGCCAACTGCCAACCCGCAAGCCCTGCTCAGCGTGCGTGATGTCACTGTCAAATTTGGCGGTATCACGGCCCTGGACAAAGTCGGTTTTGACGTCAGCACGGGCAGCATCTGCGGGCTGATTGGCCCCAACGGCGCGGGCAAAACCACACTGTTCAATTGCATGAGCCGGCTGTACGCCTACGAGTCGGGCGACATCCTGTTTGAAGGCCAGTCCATCACC
>JANYCG010000109.1 GCA_025360385.1 Burkholderiales bacterium
CTTCAACACGTAGTACAGCGCATGGGCAATCGCATCCGGGTACAGCTTGCGCAACCCCATTTTTGCAAGCGCACTGGAGAACTCGGCGACTTGCACCGCCAAATCGTCGTGCCCGTACCGGTTAAAAACGTGCTTGTCCAAATGCGGTGCAAGATAGGGATACGCCAGGGCCAGGTTCATGGCCTCCAGCACGTAAAGCCTTCTGGCACGTTCATTGAGCTTGCGCGGGCTCTTGGGGTTGGCCAGCGCTTTGATGGCGTAGTTCAGTGGTGTGGACTTGCCCGCTGCCAGCGCACACTCCAGGGCCAGATCAAGAAACGACCGAACGATCGAAAACCGGACTTCTTCGTCTTTGGGAAACGCAAAGCGGTTCAGTCTTTGAATCCAGTTTTCGGTGCTGGGCCGTGGCAAGGGCAAGATGCGGGTCTTCTTGTCATTGAGCGACATTTCAAATCCACGCAAACACATGCCCAGGTCTTTGACAGACCGCTCCGCTTGCGCAAAGTCATTGGCATAAAAGGCGTAGTCATCAATATGCCGCCTAATTCTTCTGTGCCCCTTAGCCTGCAACTCGGCATCGATTTTTGTGAGAATGATTTCGGCAATGATGTTGGAGGAATGCGGGCCAATCAGTAAGCCGTTGGTCTGCTTGTCACGGGTGTTTTGTGTGCATTTGTCTAGCAGGTTCCCTGCAAGCGCTGTGATGCTGGTCGACTTTTTGGCTGCCGCTTTCCCATGCAAGGCCCATGGAATGGAGTGCGTATAAATGCTCGGAAAGCACGATGCAACGTCGGCATGGACAACGTACTGCGCACCGGCCATCCACCGGATTTCGTCCTCTTCAAGTTGGTAGCGCTCTGTGCCCTTGTAATTCATCGCGAAGATGCTGCCACTGCCGGTGTGCCGAACGTGGATTCGACTGATGGGCGGATTGGGTTGATTGCAATGGGTCGAAATTTCTTTCCAGTGCCGGGAGATTGCCAGCGACTGGACGGCATAGGCTTCCGGGTGCGGAATGCCAAGATGCCTTGGGATATTGATGTCGCGCAGCGCCTCGTATCGGATGTAGTCATGGTCGCGTTTCTCAAGGCAACTCACCAACTTTTTGTCGTCTGTTTCCTCAAGAACGGTAGACATGGATGCCGACGCTATGGCAGCCAACCCCTCGGAGGTGAAGCAGGGCGGCACCTTGTCTGCGAACAGGCCGTAGTCCAGCAGCCCTGTCAGAACCGCCGCTTCGCTAAGTTTTTCCTTGGTGGCATCGAACCAATCGGGTTCGATGACCATATCCAGAAAATGCTCCAATGAGAACGGTGCTGCCGGGGATGGTGGAACGGCCATGGTGCAACGTCTAGAGAAGACCCGTAAAGGCCTGGTGCAATAGAGACTTTTTCAGATCGTCCAACGCGGTGAGTTTGCGCTGGTAGATGGATTCGAGGCGTTGGGTTTCACTCGTAACCGCCGCAAACTTTTCTACTATCCCGGTCTGAATCGAAAGACTTGGAATCGCGCCAACATTCAGTGCTCGAACATCTTTCATATTCACATGCTGCACGGTAGCGCCACGAAAATGACCAAGAAGTGTTTTTTGCATCGCCGGGCAAAGTAACAGCAAGGCCAAAAATTCCGGAAAAAAAACTGAACGTCTCGGGCGTATCAGTACGGTTCGCTGCCCAAGACAAACCCGAAGATTGGGAGGGACTACACCCACATTTCCGGCGGGGGCCTCCCTTGCGAAAATTAGGTCACCTGCACGCGGTTCAGCTCGACGGGTCCATTCTGTGTAGGTTGCCTCTGAAACGCGATAAACGCCCTCAAGCAACAGATTGCCTTTACCAATATTTGGCGTGCGAATTGATGGAATACCTTCTGCTTGCGTCGGCGCTGTCTTGTGCTCGCAATCAACGATCAGTTCACAGAGGGAAGACAGTGGCTCTTGAACTTCTTGCCACCCATCCCCACGCAGCGTAAACACCGATTGCAGGTGGCTTTCAAACAGGGCGCGGGCGTTCTGGAGGTTTTGTTCGGCGTTGGCTCGGGCGGTGGCGATGCCGTCGAAGGCTTCGTCGAGGAGGGTGACGATGCGGTGCTGCTCCGCAAGTGACGGAACTGAAATCAAAAGTTCAGCAAGCACGGCATTGCTGAGGTTCTTCATAGTCGCGCCCGTTGAAGCTTGCTCCAGTTTGTCGCGGTATCCGCTTGATCGGATGAGCTGTGCAAGAAACCGAGAATTGATGGAGGGCAAAGGGCGGATAAAAAAGCAACCGGTCCCGCAAACCCAACCGGCCTCCGTTGAACCAACTACGGCACAACGACCGATTTCGCCTCTTCGTCCAACAACAATATCGCCCTCCCGAAGAACATAACTGCTGAGCCGTATTTTTGTGGCATCGCTGATTAACTTCGAAGCATCAGGTTCAATGCACTCGTCAACGATGTTGATCGGGTTGACCAGCGGCACGCCATGATCAACATAATCTGCTTTGTGTAAAACTGAACCAAATGGGCCAGTAGAAACTGTGACGGCAAAATCAGCGAGACGCCGCGCCTTCCACCCCGCCTTCATGCCCCAACCCCCAACACAGTCCACCTCAGCGATTGTGGCAGGAAATTCAAGCCAAATTGACCTCTAGCCCCCGTAGAACGTGCGCAAGCAGCTATGAATTCAGTGGCAACCATTTTCATCCCCCACCCTCCAACCCCGTTGCCGCCAGCCGTTGGCGGGCCAGTTCAATCGAACGATGCAGTTTGTCTTGCAACACCTCTTTGGCGGGCAGCAGGGTCAGGTAGTCGGCCACGCGGATGTTGCTTTGGTCGAGCTGCAGCAGCTCCACATGCTCTTCGTTTTTGCCGGTGCACAGAATCAGGCCGATGGGCGTGTTCTCGCCGGGGGCTTGTTCGTGCTTTTCCAGGTAGCGCAGGTACATCTCCATCTGCCCCTTGTAGGCGGCCTGGAATTCTCCTATCTTGAGCTCGATAGCCACCAGGCAGCGCAGGCGGCGGTGGTAGAAGAGAAGGTCGATGTAGTAGTCCCGCGTGTCGATGGTGATGCGCTTTTGCCGGGCCATGAAGGCAAAGTCGCTGCCCAGCTCAATGATGAAGCGCTGCAGCTCGGCCACGATGGCGGATTCAAGGTCTTTCTCGGCATAGCTGTCGGCCAGGCCCAAAAAATCGAGCACGTAGGGGTCGCGAAACGCCAAATCGGCCGACAAGCTGCCCTGCTCGCGCAGTGCGGCAATATCGCGCTGGATGGTGTCTTCGGGCTTGCGCGAGATGGCAGTGCGCTCGAATAGCATGGACTGGATGCGCTCTTGCAGTTGCCGCACGCTCCAGCGCTCTAACCGGCACATCTCTATATAAAACTCCCGCTGCAGCGGTTTTTCAAGGCTGAGAAGCAGCCGAAGGTGAGACCAGCTTAATTCTGCGCACAGTGTGTGCAGAATCTGGCGCTCTGGAAACGTCGCCGCTAACTGAATGCACATCCACAGTTGACGGGCGCTCCAGCCTTTGCCAAAGTCAAGCGCCAGTTGTCGCGCCACCTGGGCAACCACCTGTTTGCCGTACTCGGCACGGTCGCCTTTGAGGGTTTCGACTTGCAATCGTTGGCCCACGCTCCAATACAAGAGCGTCAACTCCGCATTGACCGCCGCCACGGCGCGGTGCCGTGATTGGTCAATCAACAGCTGTATATCGGCCAGCACGCTGGCTGTGGTGTTGTCAGGCAGGATAGATGGCCCCAATTTTTATGGGAAATCGGCCTCCAGCCCCCGCAGAACGTGCGCAAGCAGATATCAATTCAGTAACAATCACAGCAACTCCCGAATCGTCGTCAACACTTCGGCGGCCTCTGCGTCCAGCGCGGCGATCTGGTCCATGATGTCTTGCGGGTTGCGGTGCGCCACGACTTCGCCACCGTTCGGGTTCTTGACCGACAGGTCGAACGTGGTGGCGTCGATACCCGCCACGTCCACGCTCCAGCTCTTGGCTGAATCGGCAAATGTGCTTTGCAGTGCCACAAACTCGACCAAATCCGCATCGTTGAGCGGGTTGGTCTTGCCCATGTTGCGGCCGGGGTCCAGCTGGTAGTACCAGACCCTGCGAGTCGGCGCGCCCTTCTCAAAAAACAGCACCACGGTTTTGACGCCCGCACCCTGAAAGGTGCCGCCGGGGCAGTCCAGCACGGTGTGCAGGTTGCAGCTTTCCAGCAGCAGCTTGCGCAAGGACGCGCTGGCGTTGTCGGTATTGCTGAGAAAGGTGTTTTTGATGACCACCCCGGCGCGGCCACCGGCCTTGAGCATTTTGATGAAGTGCTGCAAAAACAGGAATGCCGTCTCGCCGGTGCGGATGGGGAAGTTTTGCTGTACTTCCTTGCGCTCCTTGCCGCCAAAGGGCGGATTCGCCAGGATCACGTCGAAGCGGTCTTTGTCCTGCACGTCGGCCAGGTTTTCGGTCAGGGTGTTGGTGTGGACGATGTTGGGTGCGTCAATGCCGTGCAGGATCAAGTTCATGATCGCAATCACATAGGCCAGCGACTTTTTCTCTTTGCCGTAGAAGGTGCGCTCTTGCAGGGTTTTGAGGTCGGATGTGGTGAGGTTTTTACCGGCCTTGAGGTAGTCAAACGACTCGCACAAAAAGCCTGCCGACCCGCAGGCCGCGTCGTAAATGCGTTCGCCCACGGTGGGGCGCACCACGTGCACCATGGCGCGAATGAGCGGGCGGGGTGTGTAGTACTCGCCGCCGTTGCGCCCGGCGTTGCCCATGTTTTTGATTTTGGCTTCGTACAGGTGTGAAAGCTCGTGCTTTTCTAGCTGCGAGCGAAAACGCAGCGCGTCGATGTGCTCAATGATGTCGCGCAGGCTGTAGCCGCTGTGGATCTTGTTTTTGATCTCGCCAAATATCTCGCCCACCTTGTATTCGATGGTGTTGGGGCCGCTGGCCTTTTGCTTGAAGCCATGCAGGTAGGGGAACAGCTTGCGGTCTACAAAATCGCGCAGGTCGTCGCCGGTCAGGGCTTTGTTGTGGTCCAGCTTGCCATCGGTATCTTTGGGTGCGGCCCAGGTTTCCCAGCGGTAAGCGGGGTCGAGAATGAAGGCGTATTTTTTGCCCTCCAGCTCGGCTGCAATAGCGCGGTCAAGTTCGAGGCTGTCGAGGTATTTGAGGAACAGCAGCCAAGAGGTCTGCTCGGTGTAATCCAGCTCGGTGGTGCAACCCGCTTCTTTGAAAAGGATGTCGTCGATATTCTTGAAGGCTTGTTCAAACATGGGGGGGTGACAGGTAATTTGGTATCGATGTTATAGGACTGGATTAGGCCACATTGGACAATGGCGGAACCATGCTGCCGCGCCTATTCCAGCCCGATTTCAACGACATCACCCGCTGTGTGAACCTCTTTGCTGTAACCCATCGCTGCATTGATGGTGTTCTCGCTCATGGGGCGCTCGCCCGTGCGCAAGCACGGGAACACGTAGCGCCCATGGCCCGTGACTGGTTGCACGTTGCGCAGCAACGCAACCGCCTGGGTGGACAGTGGCACCAGGTGGTCAACCTTCATTTTCATTTTGCTGGCGGGTATGGCTGCCAGCGCGCCGCGCAGGTCGGTTGTCATATCTCGTTCTGCCAGCCCGACTGCGGCCGCGTACCGGAAAATCTGCCCGCATATTTGTTTGGCACGGTGCGCCGTGTCGATAGAGTCCCGAGCCTCAATCTTGCGCACCGCCTTGTCCCGGCGCGCGGCCCTTGGCCAGTCCGACATCGGGATAGACACCAAGCGCTAGCGTCTTGTGTTTGTCGGCAAACCGGTAATGCACCCGCCAGTATTTGCCCACCGTATTGACCAGCAAATACATGGCCCGGCCATCGGTGTGCTTGACGTTCTTAACAAGGGTGTCTGTCAGTGCCACAGAGCCTTTTTCGGCGGTATGTCATGTCACCGCCTGAAACCCAGTGAGGCAAAGAAAAACCCGCTGTCGCTATAAGCCACGCGGGTTTTAAGATGTCATGACACGTTAAGTGAGGGGTGTCTGGTGCGGCTGGCGGGGATCGAACCCACTTTTGGATTAAACCCCTCGCAAGCCGCGCCACTGTGAAACTTCGCAAAATCCAGCGGGTTGAAAAAAACTATAAAAGTGGATGACCGAAGTGGATGACATCCGCGACGGAGTGTAACTGAATGCGATGCTTACGTGGGGCCGATAATGGCGAGTTGAATATCTACAAACATGACTCACGCTCTGCTGATTGACCAACCCTCGCTTGAAGGCTTCTGCCTTGTAGCCGATGCAGTGGAAAAGCTCGCACACGATTCGGAAGCTGACGAACGTGGGGCC
>JANYCG010000225.1 GCA_025360385.1 Burkholderiales bacterium
GCGCATCAGGTGGCGTGTGGCATCGGCCTGCCAGCGCAAATCGGCGCCCAGGCGGGGCGTGCGCACCAACTCGCTGGGCACCCAGGCCGGGTTGAGCAGCCAGGCGATGTTGATGATGTCCCAGATCACCCAGCTGTGTGGCCCACTGCCGTCCAGGCCCAAGATGGGCCACAGCGGATTGTGGGTGAAGAGCTGATGCAGGTAGTCGCCCATTGCACCAACGCCCTGCACATAACGTTCCACTTCGGGCAATGACAGCCGCAACTGCGCACCGACGTGGTAGCCGGGCAAATAGACGTGGGGTACGCCGCTGTCAAACAGCAGTTGGCTGGCGGGCAGGTCCTGCTCCAGGTTGAAGGAGTTGTTGGCGTGCGGCGCGTGCGACGGGAAAGCGCTGGTCCACACCACCACGATCTTGTTCACAATATCGGGTGCCAACAGCAAAGCGCTGGCGATGTTGCTCACACAACCCAGCGCCACCACGTACAGCGGCGCATCGTCTGCGCAGGCGCGTGCCGTGGCGATCAGGTGGTCAACCGCCTCGCTGTGCATGGCTTCGCTGGCAGACGGCAAATAACCGGCACTGCCACGAAACACACGGCCCGTCGACGGCAAGCCCAGCTTGTCGAAGACTTGAATGATCTCCCGGTAACTGCGTTCCATGCCGATGGCTGGCGGGTTGAAGGGCGCGGCGTCGACGGGCGCGTTGGCCAAAGCGGCACGCCGGTGCGCGAAGGAAAAAGGCGCGGCGTACACCCCTTCGACCTGGAGCTGGGCGGGTGACAACAAGGCCCAGGCCAGGGCAAACTGGTCGTCAATTTCATTGGCCGCATCGGTGTCGATCACGATGCGCAAGGGTTCACCTGGCCGCAAGGCGGGCAGTTTTAGGCGCTTGCGGTACCAGTCGTCGGTGTGATGCGGAAATTCATTCATGACCAAGCTCCAGTTTTTGCAGGCGTTGCCAGTCTGTCGGTTCGTCCACGTCCCACAAGGCGGGCAACTCTTGCCAGCTAACTGCCGCGCGTTGCAGTTGTATTCGGGTTTGCGCCAGCACTTCGGCGGTGCTCCAGGCAATGTCCTCAAACACCTCGGGCACCAAACTGCGCATGCCGATCAGCACGTAACCGCCGTCCTGTGCCGGAATCAGCACCACATTGTTTTGTTCAAGCGCCAGTGCGGCCTGTTGCAGGTGGCCCGGCGCGAGCACGGCGCAGTCTGTGCCAACCAGCAGCAGCGGCTGGCCGGGATCGCGGGCAAAGTGACGGGCACAGGCCCCCAGCATGCGCACGCCCAGGTCGCCATCAGGCTGCGCTTCACAGGCGACTCCCAACACCCGCCGCAGCGCGCGAAAAAATCGATGTTGTGCGTCGGGTGCGCAGTGAAGCGTCACAGCACCCAAAGCAGCCTGCCGTGCCAGGTGCAGTGTGTTCAGCGTGAACCGGCGTTGCGCCCGCGCCGCGCCGCGTGGCCCCAGCGCCGGCATCAAACGCGTCTTGCTCAAACCCGGCATCGGTGCCTTGGCCATGATGGCGATGGCCGCCGGAACCAGGGCAGGCTCTGGCGCATAGCCGTATCGCCGCGCCAAATTGTGCGCACTGGCACCCAAAAAATAGGCCAGGCGCAGACGCCACATCAGAAGAATGGTGCGCCAGATGCCGTGTTGTAGCCAGCGACGCGCTGACGTCGTCACGCGCTGGCGCAGGCAGGCAGGCGCAGAGGTTTTTTTCAGGCGCGAGCACAGCTCAATGTCCTCCATCAACGGCAGGTTGGCGAAGCCGCCGACGCGTTCAAACAGGTCGCGGCGCATAAACAGGGCCTGGTCACCCGTGGCGATGCCGGTCAGGCGTGAGCGCAGGTTCATCATGTTTGCCACCAGCCGCAATAGGGTGTGGTCGCTATCAAGGCGCACGTCAAACCGGCCCCAGTTCGCCCCGCTTTGCAGCGCGGCGCTGATCAGTCCGTCAGCCTGTGCGGGCAGGCGCGTATCCGCATGCAGAAACACAAAGACATCGGCACGCAGGTGGCCTTCACACCTGGCACCGGCGTTCATTTGTGCCGCCCGGCCACGTGGTGCCAGCAGCACCTGATCCGCCAGCGCCCGGGCGATGGCCCAGGTGTCGTCCGAGCTGCCGCCGTCCACCACCACCACCTCGGTGCCCTGCGCGCGCAAAGGCTGCAGCGCCAGCAAGCATCGGGCCAAAGTTTTGCCTTCGTTCAGCACTGGCATGATGATGCGCAGGCGCAAGCTCACTGGAATTTCTGCGTGCTGCGCATTGCGCTGCGAGCTTGCTTGGGAGCGGCCCGTCGCGGCGCTCATGCCACGCCGTTCAATGCGGCATCCAGCAGATCAAATTCTTCGCGCACCTGGGTGACCACGGCCGGCGACAGGTAGTGGTCTACCCGCCCACGCACGTGGCGGATCAGGGCCTCGCCACTGCGCGTGGCTGACCAGTCTTCACCGTCGGGCGATGCGGGGGCCTGGGTGGCAGACACGACGCGCCATTTGGCGCACCAGGTGATAGACCACAGCCACATGGCGCGACGCAAGGGCACGTGCCAGGCGCGTGCGGCGTCGGCGACCGTGCCGTCCATGCTGGCGGCCCAAGTGGCGTAGGCATCAATCACCTGCGCCAATGACAGCACTGCGTAGGAATCAAGATCCCAGGTGGTCGAGGTGTACAGCGTGGCGTGCGCCAAGTCCAGGCTGGGGTAGCTGTAACGGCATTTCTCTAGATCGACCAGCACGGCCTCACTCCCGGCCCTGGCCGCATTGTTGCCTACGCCATCGTCCAAGCCCTGGGCCCGTTCGCGCACGATGAAATTGCCCGGATGCCCATCAAACGCGATCAGCTGCCGTGGCGGGCGCCCAGCTGCCGTGCAAGCGGTTTGCAGGCTGGTTATCTCTTGCGCAATGGCGGCTTCAACCGGGCTGTCAAGCTGGGCTGCCGGCAGATGCTGCGACTGGTCCGCAATTTCATCAAACAATGCCCGCAGCGGGTCGGGCGCGTCGATCAAGGGGTGGCGCTGGGACGCGGCTGGCAGCGGCAGGCCATGGATGGACGCCAGGGCCTGCACGATGAGGCCCTGGTCGGCGGGCAGGGCGGCATGGCGTCCCACAATCTCTTCAACCAGCAGGGCGCCCCGTGGCAAATTTGCGCTGGGAGGCAACACGCCGAGCAGGCGCGGTGTGTGGCCCCCAGGTGCCGCGCGTTCAAAACAGGCCGACTGGTAGGCCAGGTTGGCGTCGGCACCCAAGCGCATCTGGCTCTGTTTTGGAATGCGGGCCAATACCCCAGTGCCGCACAGGCGCACGTGCTCATGGGCCAAACCTTTGTCCTTGAGCCGTTCCAGGCGCGCATCCGCCCACGCGCCGTTGTGCGCTGCAAGCGCCAACGCCAGGGACGTCAACAAGGGGGCATCACTTGGGCGGGGAATCGGCAAGCTCTGGGCTTGGATCATGGGCAGTCGAAAAAATAACCCAGCATGATTGCTATTGTTTGTGAAGCTAACTATGTAATGTTTACAGGGATTTAAGGCAGTTTCATCTCTCGAATGCCACATTTGAGGCTTGGCAACGCCTGGAAAGCCTATTGTGAAGTCGCTGGCTGTGCAAAAATCTTTCCGTCGAGTGGCGAGCAAGAGTTGCCAACGATACCCGAACTTTCCCATCCGAAATTTTTCACCCGGACATGAACACCTTCACCGAAAGCGCGGCCACCGCGCTGCGGCTAATTTTCACGCTGGATCCGGCCTTGCTGACCATCGTGGGCCGCTCGCTGGCGGTGAGCGCAAGCGCCTGCCTGCTGGCCAGCGTGTTCGGCGTGGCGGCGGGCGCCTGGCTGGGGGCCGTGCGCTTTAGCGGACGCGACGCTGTGCTGGCCGTGGTCAATACCTCGCTGGCTGTGCCTTCGGTGGTGGTTGGCCTGCTGGTGTATCTGCTGCTGTCGCGCTCGGGGCCGCTGGGGTTTCTGGGCTGGCTATTCAGCTTCAAAGCCATGGTGTTGGCGCAAACTTTGCTGGTGCTGCCTGTGGTGGCGGCATTGACCTGCCAGAGCGTGCAAGACGCGCAGAACAGCCATGGCGAGCAAATCGAGTCGATGGGCGCCGGGCCGTGGCTACGTTGCCTGATCCTGGCCTGGGACGAGCGTTACGCCGTGCTCACCGTGCTGATAGCAGCCTTTGGCCGCGCCATCTCTGAGGTGGGCGCGGTGATGATCGTTGGCGGCAATATCGACGGCTTCACCCGCGTCATGACCACGGCGATTGCGCTGGAAACCAGCAAGGGCGACTTGGCCCTGGCCCTGGCCTTGGGAGGCGTGTTGTTGTTGGTGGTGCTGCTGCTCAACACCCTGCTTGGCTTGCTCACGCTGTGGCGTGGACGGTTCAGTGACGGCATCAATCAGGTGCCAGTTGCTGCGGTTCTTGGAGCATCCCGTTGACTGGGCCACGGGTGCCCGCGCTGCTGTGCCAGGTGCAAAACGCCAGCGTCAAGTTTGGCGCGGCGACGGCACTGGACGGCATCACCCTCGCGCTGTCGGCCGGGGAACGCGTGGCCTTGATCGGCAGTAACGGCAGCGGCAAAAGCACGCTCCTGCGTTTGTTGCATGGCCTGGTTCGTCCGACGCAGGGACAGGTCGAATGGGCGCTGGCGCAAGATCGACTGGCCCCGCGCCAGGCCATGTTGTTCCAGCGGCCGTATATGCTGCGCGCCTCCAGCCTGACCAACGTCGCGCTGGGGCTTTGGCTGGCGGGCCAACGCTGGGGCGACGCCCGGCACAGCGCCATGCTGGCACTGCAGGGTGTGGGCCTGGCAGCGCAGGCGATGCGTAATGCCAAGACCCTGTCGGGCGGGCAGCAGCAGCGCCTGGCCCTGGCGCGCGCCTGGGCTTTGCAACCCGATGTGTTGCTGCTGGACGAACCCACCGCCAACCTGGATCCGCACGCCAAGCAAGAGCTGGAGGCCCTGCTGGCGCAGTTGGCGTCGCCGAACCGCGTGAGCCTGCCCAAGCCCACCACACTGGTGTTTGCCAGCCACAACCTGGGCCAGGTCAAACGCCTGGCCAGCCGCGTCATTTATCTGGAGCACGGCAGGGTGCTGGCCGACTTGCCCACAGCAAGTTTCTTTGAAGGCCCACTGCTTGACACTCGCTACCCGGCCGCGTATGCATTCGTCAAAGGCGAGACGGCCTGAAACTGCTTTTTATGGCCGGTTGCGGCCGACAGTCTGTCAAAAAATAACTGAACCTGCTTTATGTCCCGGTCGGATAAGCATAGTTTGCTATTCTTGTGTGAGTCCGGCAAGACGGGCAAGCGCGCCGGGCGTTCAGGCGTAGCTGACCCAGCTTTGGTGCTTGGGGCCGTCCAGATGCGGCAGCACGTTGAAGGTCAGCAACATGTGGCGTTTCGGGGTGAACGAAAACTCGGTCACGGCTGTGTTGCGAATTCTGAGATTGAGTTCTATGGTGGTTTCAGGCGTTGTGCCCAGCACGTGCCCTACAGCGGTAGATATCGGGCCGCCGCTGGACACCAACAGCACGTTGCCTTGCAGGCCTCGCACATGGTCCAGCGCGCTGGTGACACCTTTGCAAAACTCGCGGTAATTTGGCATGCCCTTCGGGCTGGTCACGCCGTTCATCCACTGCGTCAGCGCATCGCGCAACAAGCGGAAATGGGCGCGGTATTTATCGGGCGTGTCGGGCTTTTCCAATGGCAACGGGTGGATGGCTTCAATCACCGCTGCACTGTCGTATTCATTCAGGCCGGGCCAGACCAGCGGTGCCATGTCCAGGCCGGCGCCTTCGCGGATGCCTGCATAGGTCTGCATGTGGCGTTTGAGCGAGCCAGTCAAAACGGCGTCAAAGCCTATCCCGCGTTCACGCAGGTAACTACCCAAGCGCAGGCTTTGGCGTTGCCCCAATTCGCTCAAGTTGTCATAGTCTGCAGCGCCAAAAGAGGCCTGGCCGTGGCGCACCAAATAAAGAGTTCCCATGCCGTCTATTGGAGCAAAATGTGCCGCATGTCCTTGTCACTAAAGCGACGACAGCTACGTTTTAGATAGCTAAAGAAGAATCGCCGCCCCCTTGACCTGGGCGAATAGAGTCATGCCTGGCGCCAAGCCAAGCTGTTCGGCTGACAGGGCAGTCACTCGTGCAAGCAGTCGTTGGCCGTGGACGTCCAGTTGAACAATGGCCTGTCCCGGCGTGTCGCGGACCAGGGCGATGACGGCCACAGACAGAATGTTCTGGATGCTGGTGCCATGTTGGCGTTCAAGGGTCAGGCTGACATCCCGTGCCTGAATCCGCAGGCTCAATCGATGGCCTGGCGCAAGTGAAAGCTGCGGAACCACCATCCGATCGGCGCCGTCTGCCCCACCCAATCCCACTTCTGACAGGTGGTGTCGGTCCAGGTGCCCAAGCACCGTCGCCGTGATCACAGCGCTGGCACCCTCGGTGCGGGCCAACGGCAGGTCCAGCCGCGTCAGCAGGTCTGGCACCGCGCCGGCCGCCAGCACTCGCCCGGCATCAAGCAGCACCAGGTGGCTGGCCAAACGCGCCACTTCATCCAGCGAATGGGTCACGTAAAGCACCGGTATTTTCAGTTCGCGCTGCAATGCCTCCAGGTAAGGCAAGACTTCAGCCTTTCGTGCAGCGTCCAGTGCCGCCAAAGGCTCGTCCATCAGCAGCAACTGCGGATGGGTGGCCAGGGCGCGGGCGATGGCGACGCGTTGCCGCTCGCCACCCGACAGGGTGTGGGGCAGGCGCGCCAGAAGGTGGTAAATGCCAAGCAATGAAAGCATCGGCTCCACAGCGGTCGCGTTTGATTTTTCGGCGACACGCCTGCGCCCGTAGTCGATGTTTTGCGCCACGTTGAGATGAGGAAAAAGCGAGGCATCTTGAAATACGTAACCTAACTTGCGCAGATGGGTGGGCATGAACACGCCATTGGCATCGTCTTGCCACGTCAAGCCCTTGATCACAACTTTGCCAGCCCTATCTGCACGGGCTTTGGCTGAGGGGCGAGTTCGCTCAAACCCCGCCACGGCACGTAACAAAGTGGTCTTGCCGCAACCTGAGGGCCCGAACAGCGCAGTGACCCCCGAGCCGGGCAGGGCGACATCCACCCCCAGCGCAAAACCTGGGTAGTGGACGTTCAGGCAGATTTCCAGTTTGGCCGTCATGACTATTCTTGCCGGGCCCTGCGCGACGACGCGTTGACCCAATACAGCGCCAGCAATGCGGCAAAAGAAAACGCCAGCATGGCACCCGCCAGCCAATGGGCCTGCGCATATTCAAGCGCTTCCACATAGTCGTAAATTTGCACCGACACCACGCGGGTTTTGCCGGGGATATTGCCACCGATCATCAGCACCACGCCAAATTCGCCCACGGTATGCGCAAACCCCATCACAGCAGCGCTCACGTAGCCGGGCTTTGCCAGCGGCAAGACCACACTGAAAAACGTGTCCAGGGGTGACGCTCCCAGGCTTGCTGCGACTTCAAGCGGGCGTTCGCCGATGGTTTCAAAGGCGTTCTGGATGGGCTGAACCACAAACGGCATGGAATAAAACACCGACGCGATGACCAGCCCGGCAAAACTGAAAGGCAAGACGCCCAGCCCGACCCATTGGGTGAGCTGCCCCAGTGGCCCATTGGGCCCCAGCGCGATGAGCAAATAAAAGCCAATCACGGTGGGCGGCAGCACAATCGGCAAGGCCACCAGAGCGCTGACGGGCCCCTTCCAGGCAGAGCGGGTGCGGGCCAGCCACCAGGCCAGCGGCGACCCCAACGCCAGCAGGATCACGGTGGTGACGCTGGCCAGTTTCAAGGTGAGCCATACGGCGCCCCATGCGGGGTCAAGCGCTGTCAGGGCATCACCTCGTAACCATAGGCTCGGATCAAGGCTTTGGCCTTTTCAGACTTAAGGTAGTTCAGAAGCGCCGCCGCCGCCATGTTGTCTTTGCCATGCTTCAGCAGCACCGCGTCCTGAATGATGGGGCGGTGCAGAGTTGAGGGAACAATCCAGCCGGATCCGCTCCTTATCTTGCCGTTGTCGATGACCTGCGCCAACCCGACGAATCCGAGTTCGGCGTTGCCGGTTTCCACAAACGTGTAGGTCTGGCCCAGGCTTTCACCCACGACAAATTTTGGCTCCAGGGCCGACAGCAGGCCCAGCTGCTTGACGGCCTCAATGGCGGCAACGCCGTAGGGTGCCAGTTTGGGCGATGCCAGCGCAATATGGCTGAATCGACCCGTTTTGAGGACATCGCCGTCGCGGTCCACAAAACCGGCTTTGGCGGACCACAGCACCAGTCGGCCTATGGCATAGGTGAACCGGGTGTTGGCGACCGCATCGCCTTCTTTGACCAGCCGCGCAGGCGTTTCGTCGTCGGCCGACAGAAACACGTCGAACGGCGCACCGCTTTTGATTTGGGCGTAGAACTTGCCGGTAGCACCCATGGTGGAAGCCACGACGTGCCCCGAGTCTTTTTCAAACTGTGCCGCAATGGCCTTCATGGGGAGAGAGAAATTGGCCGCAACCGCGGCTTGTATCACATCAGCCCGGCTAAAAAATGGCAATGGAAAAATTGCCAACAGCAGCAGGGCGCGAACAAGTTGATGGGATGGGGCCAGCATGTCGTGCATTGTCTTGCATCGGACGGCAAAAATACCAAAAACCCGTTGCCCGCGAATAGCTACATTTTAAATAGCAGCATATGCACTGTTTACAGGAACTTGCTGAAGGTTTTATTTCCTAATTCAACTTTTTGCTGCCGAGCTTGCGATAAACCGTGGCCCGGCTGATGCCCAGCTCCCGCGCCGCCTGCATCACATTGCCCTTGGCTTGCACGACGGCCTTGTGGATCAGCGCCGTCTCCACGTCCCGCAGCGATTGATGGTCGCCACCCAGCGCCCCCCAATGCGAAGGCATACCGGGGCTGGACTGGCTTTTGTTCAAGGTGACGGCGTTCAGCCGCAGGCCAGACCACAGCGGCACGTCAAGCGGCGCAGGCTGGCCATAGGCGTCGCGGCCGGCCGCGTCAAACAACATCTCGAAGGGCATGGCAAACAGGTCGCTGCTGTGGGTGCGGCTGTTGCCAGCCAGCTTGGCTTCGTTGAGCTGCGCCACCATCTCCCGCGCGGTCTGGTTGGCACCGGTCACCCAGCCGTCGCTGTCCAGGCAGACCAGGCCATCGGTCTCGTCCCCCAGCGCACGGCCCGGCCAGTTCAAGCGCACCAGCAGCTGGTGCGGGCGCTCCAGCGTCAGCGCGTTGCCAATGCTCCGGGCGGACTGCGACACCAGGTGTTTGAGCTCTGGACGCTCCTGGGTATCAATGCCGGTCAGGTCCAGCATGCCCACACAATGGCCATCGGGCCCGAACAGCGGCGCACCAGCGCAGCTATAGGCAGCGTTGCCCGCATAAAAATGCTCACCCCGGTGCAGCCAGACGGGGTGCAGTTCTTTCAGCGCTGCGCTGATCGCCGTGGTGCCCACGCTGCGTTCGGACAGGTCAATGCCCACGCGCGCAATGGCATGCGCCCGCGGGTCACCTCGGTCGATCGGGCCGTTGACGTCGACCACCACGCCTTCAAGGTTGGTCAAAATCGCAAAATATCGGGTCTCTGCGATGGCGCGGCCCAACTTGGCCAGCGCCGGGCGGGCGGCGGACAGCAAGGTGTGGTTGGATTCTTCGCTGCGTCGCAAAGCCTGGGCCGACACCATGTCAAAACTGACCGCTTGATGCGGTTGTTGTCCGTTCGTCAGGCAGCGTTGCCAGGAGCGGGCAATCCAGGACTGCGCAAGCTCACCGGTCAGCGGTTGGCGCTCGCTCAACACCGCCTGGCGCGCACTCTCAATCTGGCGCAAGCGCTGCTCAGAAAAACGGCTGAGGGTTTGCAACATGTTTTGACTTTAAAGCGCTTGCTGTTTCATATTGAGAATTTAACAGGATATCGATACCTGTCGAGGGTTTAGCCTAGCTTTTTGAACATTTTTCAATTCAATAATTCCAAGTCTAAATCACCCAATTTGACGGAGATCAGCCTTATGCAGATTCAACTTAAAGTCAACGGCAAAGCCAGCACGCTTGACCTGGCGCCCAACACGCTGCTGGTGCAAGCCTTGCGTGAAAACCTTCACCTCACCGGCACCCATGTCGGCTGCGACACCGCCCAGTGCGGCGCCTGCACCGTCATCATGAACGGGCGCGCCGTCAAGTCGTGCAACATCCTGGCCGCGCAGGCCAGCGGGGCTGATATCACCACCATCGAAGGCCTGGCCAAACCCGACGGCACCATGCACCCGATGCAGGCCGCTTTCAAGGAATGCCACGGCCTGCAATGCGGCTTTTGCACCACCGGCATGGTTATGAGCGCGGTCGATTTGTGCACCCACCACAAGGGCGCGTCTGAGAGCGAAATTCGCGAATTGCTCGAAGGCAACCTGTGCCGCTGCACGGGTTACCAGAACATTGTCAAGGCTGTGCAGCTCGGTGCTGTCGGCATGGCCGCGGTCTGATCAGCCATTCACAGGAGAAACATCATGGGCGCACCTGATTTTGCAAAACTCCCCCACATTGGCGAAAGCATTCGTCGCAAGGAAGACTACCGCTTCTTGACCGGCGCAGGCAATTACACCGACGACATCACCCAGGCCAACCAGACCTATGCGGTGTTTGTGCGCAGCCCGCACGCGCACGCCAACATTAAAAGCATTGACCTGACCAAAGCCAAGGCCATGCCCGGTGTGGTCGAAATTTTCACCGGCAAGGACATCGACGGAAAAATGGGTGGCTTGCCCTGCGGCTGGCTCATCACCAGCACCGACGGCACACCGATGAAAGAGCCACCGCACCCCATCCTCGCCATCGGCAAGGCGCGTTACGTGGGCGACCAGGTGGCGATGGTGATTGCCGAAACGCTGGCGCAAGCCAAAAACGCGGCCGAAGCCGTTGAGGTGGACTACGAGGTGCTGGGTGCCTGCGTGGACGTGCGCGATGCGGCCAAAAGCACGGCTTTGCATGACGCATCGAGCGACAACCATTGCTACAAATGGGCGATTGGCGACAAGGGCCAGGTCGATGCGGTGTTTGCCAACGCGGCCCACGTCACCAAGCTGGACCTGACCAACAACCGCCTGGTGCCCAATGCCATGGAGCCGCGCTGCGCCATCGGCATGTACAGCCGCGCCACCGAGGAATACACGCTCTACGTGGCCAACCAGAACCCGCACGTTGAACGTTTGCTGATGACCGCCTTTGTGCTGGGCCTGCCCGAGCACAAGGTGCGCGTGATTGCGCCCGACGTGGGCGGCGGCTTCGGTTCCAAAATCTTCCTGTACGCCGAAGACGTGGCCCTGACCTGGGCCGCCAAACAGGTCAACCGCAGCATCAAGTGGACCTGTGAACGGGCCGAATCCTTTTTGACCGACGCGCATGGCCGCGACCACGTCAGCCACGCCGAAATGGCGATGGACGCGAATGGCAAATTCCTGGCCATGCGCGTGCATACCGATGCCAACATGGGGGCCTACCTGTCCACCTTTGCGTCTGCCGTGCCGACGATTCTTTACGCGACTTTGCTGGCGGGCCAATACACCTGTCCGCAGATTTATGTGGAAGTGGATGCCTGGTTCACCAATACCGCGCCGGTCGATGCTTACCGCGGTGCCGGGCGCCCCGAAGCCACTTACCTGCTGGAACGCCTGGTCAGCCGCTGCGCCTGGGAGCTCGGGCTGGGCCAGGACGAAATCCGCAAACGCAACTTCATCAACAGCTGGCCCTACCAGACCCCAGTGGCGCTGCAATACGACGTGGGGGATTACCGCGCCGCCATGGACAAGGCCGAGAAGCTGGCCGACGTGGCTGGCCTCGCAGGCCGCAAGGCCGCCAGCGAAGCCAAAGGGCTGAAGCGCGGCATTGGGTACAGCAGCTACATCGAAGCCTGCGGCATCGCGCCCAGCAATATCGCGGGTGCTTTGGGCGCACGGGCGGGCCTGTTTGAATGTGGCGAAATCCGCGTTCACCCCACCGGCAGCGTGACGGTGTTCACCGGTTCCCACAGCCACGGCCAGGGCCACGAGACGACGTTTGCGCAAGTGGTGGCAGCGCGTCTGGGAATCCCGGTTGAGAACGTTGATGTGGTGCATGGCGACACCGGGCGGGTGCCCTTCGGCATGGGCACTTACGGCTCGCGCTCTATCTCGGTCGGTGGTGCGGCCATCATGAAGGCGCTGGACAAAATCGAGACCAAGGCCAAGAAAATCGCCGCGCATTTGATGGAGGCCAGTGACGCCGACGTCGAGTTTGCCAACGGTGAATTCACGGTCAAGGGCACTGACAAGAAAGTCGCCTTCGGCCAGGTGGCTTTGACGGCTTATGTGCCGCACAACTACCCGCTGGACAAGCTGGAGCCGGGCCTGAATGAAACCGCGTTTTACGACCCGACCAACTTCACCTTCCCCGCAGGCACCTACATCTGCGAAGTCGAGGTGGACCCGGCCACCGGCAAAACCCGCGTCGACAAATTCACCGCTGTGGACGACTTCGGCACCATCATCAACCCGATGATTGTCGAAGGCCAGGTGCATGGCGGCATCGTTCAGGGCATCGGCCAGGCGCTGCTTGAAAACTGCGTCTATGACCGCGAAACCGGCCAGTTGTTGACCGGCAGTTTCATGGATTACGCCATGCCGCGCGCCGACGACTTCCCCGAGTTCAAGATCGACACCATTTGCACCCCGTGCAGCCACAACCCGCTGGGTACCAAAGGCTGCGGCGAGGCGGGGGCCATCGGCTCGCCGCCCGCAGTCATCAACGCTGTGCTGGACGCCCTGCACGGCATGGGCGTGAAAGAATTCGACATGCCCGCATCGCCCAACCGCGTGTGGGAAGCGATCCAGGCGGCTAAATGAACCACCCCACAAGCGCCTGCTCGGCCGCCCACTCAAGGGGGCGACATCCGAGGCCCGGCCAAACCGGTTCCGTCTTGGCCCGCACACGGCACGTTTGAAAATCGTTAGAAAACAGGAGAACATCATGTATTCATTCACTCTGGAACGACCCGCCACCGTGGCCGATGCCGCCAAATTGGCCGCTGGCGGCGCGAAGTTGCTTGCCGGCGGCCAAACCCTGCTGGCTTCGATGAAGCAACGCCTGTCCGACCCCGGCCAGCTGGCCGACTTGAGCGGCATCAAAGATCTGTCAGGCATCCGGCGCGAGGGCAGCACCGTCGTTATCGGTGCCATGACCAAACACATTGACGTCGCCAACAGCGCTGACGTCAAAGCCGCCATCCCCGCGCTGGCTGACTTGGCCGCGCACATTGGTGATAGGCAGGTGCGCGCCATGGGTACGATCGGCGGCTCGGTGGCCAACAATGACCCGGCGGCCTGTTACCCCAGCGCCGTGTTGGCCCTGGGCGCCACCATCCACACCAACACCCGCAAAATCAGCGCCGACGACTTCTTCCAAGGCATGTTCAGCACGGCCTTGAACGACGGCGAACTCATCACCGCCATCAGTTTCCCCGCGCCAAAAAAAGCCTGCTACATGAAGTTCGTGCAGCCCGCGTCGCGTTTTGCACTGGTGGGGGTGTTTGTGGCGCAAACGGATTCTGGCGTGCGTGTGGCCGTCACGGGCGCTGGCAATGGCGTGTTCCGGCACACAGGGCTGGAGGCGGCCTTGAACGCCAGCTTCACGGTCGCCTCTGCGGCGGCTGTGAAGATTGACTCGGCCGACTTGAACGCCGACATCCACGCCTCAGCGGCCTACCGGGCCAACCTGATCAGCGTGCAGACCCAGCGGGCCGTCGCCAAAATGCTGGCCTAGCGCGCTGGTGGCTCGTTGGTGTTGGCGTTGACCTTGGCGCTGACGCCAGGGCCGCCGCACCCTGCTCGCCGCCAAGTGCCCTGTATCCGCCGATACGGGGCATTTTTTTCTGGTTGTCAGGTAAAAGTGCCGTATGTCCTCATGAATGCTGAATAGTTAGCTATATAAGTTGTAGTAATCTGATTTGTAAAATTTGGCCATGCCGCTCTCAACTTCAAACCAAGCCTTCCCTGATGTCACCGCCCTGGTCCAAGGCTTGGAGGCCGTGGGTTATTTTGCAGACCGGCGCTTGGCCACGGCCGTTTTTCTGGCCTTGAAGCTGGAGCGCCCCTTGCTGCTTGAAGGTGAACCCGGCGTTGGCAAAACCGAGCTTGCCAAAGCGCTTAGCCTGGCCTTGCAGCGCCAGCTGCTGCGCTTGCAGTGTTACGACGGACTGGAGCAGCGCGAGGCCCTGTACGAGTGGAATTACGCCGCGCAGTTGTTGCACATGCGCGCGGCCGAACTTCAAGACAAGGGCGCAGGCGGCTCGGGCGATGTCGAGCGCGAGGTCTACCAGGACCGTTACCTCATCCGCCGCCCGTTGTTGCAGGCCCTGCAAGCGCCGGTGCCTGGCGCCGTGTTGTTGATCGATGAAGTCGACCGGGCCGACGAGCCTTTTGAAGCTTTTTTGCTGGAGTATCTGGGTGAGTACCAGGTCAGCATTCCCGAGCTTGGCACGGTCAAGGCCGCCATCCCACCCGTCACCATTTTGACCAGCAACCGCACGCGCGAGTTGAACGACGCTGTCAAACGCCGCTGCCTCTACCACTGGCTGGATTACCCTGAGCGCGAGCGTGAACTCGCCATCATTCGCGCCCAGGTACCCGGTGCCAAAGAGGCTTTGTCGGCCCAGGTGGCCGAATTCGTGGGCCGCCTGCGCAGCGCGCCCTTCGCCAACGCCTTCCAGCGTGCGCCGGGCATCGCCGAAAGTGTGGAATGGGCCAAAGCCCTGGTGGCGCTGGACACGCTGGCGGTAGACCCAGAGGTGGTTTCCGACACAGCCGGCATTCTGTTCAAGCAACGTGAAGACGTGGCCGCCTTGACCAAGGATATGGCCGAGGCGCTATTGAAGCCTGTTGAGGAAGTGTCCTGAACCCATGCATCGCCAATTCAGTCGACGCGCAATTTTTCGACGGACCGCCCGCAGAAAAATTAGCTCGCTCGGGGGGCAGCGGCCCGCAAAGCGGTGGCGCATGGGGGCCACATGCTAGGAGATTCCCGTACCGGGAAGCTCCCCGACAACATTGCCGGTTTTGGCCGCACGCTGCGCCGAGCTGGGGTGCGGGTCGATGCCTCGCGCATCGCGCTGGCGGTGCAAGCCGCCCAATTGGTCGGCCTGTCCAAGCGGCAAGACGTCAGTGCAGCCTTTGAAGCGGTGATGGTCAGCCGCGAGCAGGACCGCATCGTTTTTCGTGAGTTGTTCGAGGCCTATTTTCGCAACCCCGACGTGGCCAACAAACTGCTGTCGCAACTGCTCCCCAGCGCCGAGGGCAAGGCCGAGCCGAGCAAACGCCGCCCCAGGGTCAGCGAAGCACTGGCACCGCAAAAAACCTTTGGCCAGCAAGCCAAACCCAAGCCACAAGACAAAGAATTCGAGTTCGATGCCGCCATGACGGCCAGCGACCTGCAGCGCCTGAAACACGCTGATTTCAATGCCTTGTCCGGCTCCGAATACCGCCTGGTGGAGCGCCTTGCGCGGGACGTGCCTCTGCCGATTCCGCACTTCGCGTCGCGCCGGACGCGCCCTGCTGTCAACGGCAAGCGCGTGCACTGGCCCGGCGTGATGCACCAGGCCGCACAAACGGGCGGCGAACTGATTCGCTTGCCCCGGCTGCAACGGCGCGAGCAGCCCCTGCCGCTGTTGGTGCTGGTGGACGTGTCCGGGTCGATGGAGCGTTACGCCCGCCTGTTGCTGGCGTTTTTGCACGCGGCCACACGGCACACCAACCGGTGTGTCGGCCGCCGGGACGTGTTCGCGTTTGGCACCCACCTGACCGACTTGACCCCCGCCTTCAAACTGGCCGACACCGACGACATGTTGGCCCACGCCAGCCTGCTGATTGATGATTTTGCGGGTGGCACCCAGTTGGGCGAATCACTGGCGGCGCTGCGGCAGCAGCATTCACGCCGGCTGGTCGGGCGGCGCACTCTGGTGCTGGTCATCACCGATGGCTTGGACACCGGCGAGCCGCAGGCGCTCACGGACGAGCTGGCCTGGCTGCGCCGCCGCAGCCGCCGCCTGTTGTGGCTCAACCCCTTGCTGCGTTTTGACGGCTATGCGCCCCTGGCGCGGGGTGCTGCTGCGCTGCACAGTCAGGTTCACGGCATGCTGGCTGTGCACAATGTGAGCAAACTGCAAGACTTGGCCGGTAGTCTGGCCCGACTGATGAAGCAATGAAAAAAGGTTAAACCATGGACATGCAAGGCAAGCGCCAACTGGCAATCACCCAACAACAGGCCTGGGACGCGCTGAACGACCCGCAGGTGCTCAAGGCCTGCATCCCTGGCTGCGACAAGGTCGAGCCAACCGGCGAGAACCAGTACGCCATTGGCATGAGCGTCAAGGTCGGCCCGGTGGCGGCCAAATTTGCCGGCAAGATCACGCTGGCCGACATCGTCGCACCCGCTTCCTACAGCATCAACTTTGAAGGGCAGGGCGGCGCGGCCGGTTTTGGCAAAGGCAACTCTGCCGTGACGCTGGCGCCCAACGCCGACGGTTGTGAGCTGCAATACACGGTACACGCCTCCGTCGGTGGCAAGATCGCGCAATTGGGACAGCGCCTGATCGACGGCGTCGCCAAGTCCATGGCTGAAGACTTCTTCAAACGTTTTGACGAAGCCATGCAAGCCGCGCATCCGGCAGCGTATGCTATAAAAGAGGTAGCTAACAATGCAGTATCTACAGGGAATAAAGGCATGAGCAGCAATCAGAAGACAGTGTTGGCCTGGGTTGTGGCGGTGTCCATCCTGCTGCTGGCCATTTTGCTGGTGCGGTCAATGTGATTCATTCATAAGCGGTTCAAAATACAGCCATGGAAAATCTTGACGTGATGGTCCTGCGCACCTTGCGCAACTGGCGGCAAAGCGGCAAACGCGCCTTGCTGGCCACAGTGGTTCGCACTTGGGGTTCCAGCCCCCGCCCCGTCGGCTCCATCATGGCGCTGTGTGAAGACGGAGCCGTGGTCGGCTCAGTCTCGGGTGGTTGCATTGAAGACGACCTGATCTACAAACACACCCAGGCCTACGCCAAAAACGACATGCCAAGCGGCGCCCCGGCGTTTGTCAAATACGGCATCTCGGCCGAAGAGGCGCACCAGTTCGGCCTGCCCTGCGGCGGCACGCTGGAGCTGCTGCTGGAGTTTGACCCTGACCCTGCGGCCTTGGACGAACTCGTCACAGCGCTGGAGCGCGGGCAACTGATGCAGCGCACCGTGCGTTTGAGAGACGGCGTGGTCAGCCTCAAGGCCAGCGCTTCGCCCGAGAACCTGGTGGTCACCGATGTCCAGCTGGTCAACACCTTCGGCCCCGAATACCGCATGTTGCTCATTGGCGCAGGCCAGCTCACCGAGTACCTCGCCACCATGGCCTTGTTCAGCGGTTTTGCGGTGACGGTGTGTGACCCGCGAGAGGAATACCGGGGGGCCTGGTCGGTGGCCAATGTGCGCGTTACCAGCGACATGCCCGACGACGTGGTGGCCGCCTTCAAGCCAGACCGCCGCTCCTGTGTGGTGGCCCTCACGCATGACCCCAAGCTGGACGACCTGGCATTGCTTGAAGCGCTTAAAACCGAGGCCTTCTACGTCGGCGCCATTGGCAGCCGCCGCAACAACGACGCCCGCAAGCAGCGCATGGTCGAGCATTTTGAGCAAACTACAGAGTCTTTGGCCGCGCTGCGTGGCCCCATCGGCATTTACATCGGCAGCAAAACCCCACCCGAGATCGCGGTCAGCATCATGGCTGAAATCTTGGCCGTTAAAAATGGCGTCAAACTTCCGCGCGACATGGACGTGGCCTGGGCCAAAAACGACCTGGCCGTACCGGCCAATGACCCTGGCGATTTGGTGTGTGGCGTGCCCAAACGGGCGGGTTGACCCGCGCTTGAGGCGGTGCCCTTCTTTGCCAGCGCCGCATACCTGTTGCTGATTCCTGCCCTTCATTCACGGATTAACCATGGACCGAACCACCTCCAACCTCCTCACCCAAACCAGCGCCGGCACGCCCATGGGCAATTTGATGCGCCGCTACTGGGTGCCCATCCTCGCGGCCCGTGAAATCGCCGAGCCGGACGGCCCGCAGGTGCGCGTGCAAATCATGGGCGAGAAGCTCATCGCCTTTCGCGACACCACGGGCCAACCCGGCCTGATTGACGAGTTTTGCAGCCACCGGGGCGTGTCGCTGTTTTTTGGCCGCAATGAAGACTGCGGCATCCGCTGCGCCTACCACGGCCTCAAGTTCGACCGCACGGGTGCCTGTGTGGACGTGCCCAGTGCCCGCGACAACCCGCAGGTGCTGGCGCGCATGGCCATCAAGGCCTACCCCTGCATCGAACGCGGCGGTCTGGTGTGGGCCTTCATGGGGCCGGCCGGCAAACAGCCCGCGCCGCCAGAGCTGGAGTGGTGCACCTTGCCGGCCAGCCACGTCTACGTGTCCAAACGTCTGCAACAAAGCAACTACCTGCAGGCGATTGAAGGCGGCATCGACACGGCGCACGTGTCTTTTGTGCACAAGTTCTCGGTGGACAACGACCCCATGCACCAGGGTTCCCGCGCCGTGGACTACATCAAAGCCGATGGCAACGTCATTTTCGACATTGAAAAGAACCCGTTTGGCCTGACCCTGTACGGGCGGCGCAATGGCGACCAGGTGGATGGTGTAGTGCAAACCTATTACTGGCGCATCACCCAGTACATATTCCCCTGGTTCACGCTGATTCCGCCCTTTGGCGAGCACAGCCTGGGCGGCCATGTGTGGGTGCCGGTGGACGACGAAAACTGCTGGGCGTGGAGCATCAACTACCGCCCGGACCAGCCGCTGTCAGCCCAAGAGCGCGCCGACATGGACGCGGGCCACGGCATCCACGTGTTGTACGAGCCGCCGGCGCAGGCCGGGCAGGCCATCAGCTGGCGTCCCAGGGCCAATCAAGATAACGACTACCTGATGGACCGCCAGGCGCAAAAGGACAAACGCGCCTACAGCGGCATCCACGGTATCAGCGAGCAGGACGCGAGTTTGCAAGAAAGCATGGGCGCCATCCAGGACCGCACCCAGGAGAAACTGCTGCCCACCGACAAAGGCATCATCATGGCCCGGCGCATGCTGGAAGAAGCGGCGTTAGGTTTGGCCAACGGCATCGAGCCGCCCGCGCTGGATGCCAGCACCCAGCAAGTCCGCGCCGCCGGTGTGCTGCTGCCCACCACGCAAGACCCCAAACCCTGGGCCAAAGACAAGATTGAGCATGTGGCGGGGAAGGCGGTGTTTTCGGTTTAGGTGGTTTTTCAGTAATGCAGTAAATCAGCTAAACTGCTGCCATGCAAGCCACTTTAACAATCAACAGCCGGGGCGTTATCACCCTGCCAGCCAAGCTGCGCAAGATGATGGGCTTCAAGCTTGACGATCAGCTAATCGCCGAGACCACCGCCCAAGGGCTCCTGCTTCGCCCGGCGGTCACCTTGCCGCTCGAAATTTATTCCGCTGCGCGTGTACAGGAGTTCGACGATGAGGAGAAGCGGTTGGCGGCGGTCATGCGCAAGCGCTGAATGGCCGTTTCGCCCTTGCGGATATTTCTCGACGCGAACATCCTGTTCTCTGCGTCCAAATCTGACGGTGCTGTGCGCCATTTGGTGTTTGAGTTGCACGCTGCGGGCCACGTGCTTGTGGCCGACGACTATGTGGGTACTGAAGCGAAACGCAACATCGCAGCCAAGGCCGACGCTGCCTCCATGGGGTATTTGCAAGCACTGTTGGCCCGCATTGAAGTGGCTGCCGTGCAGTTCGGCCACCCTACAGCCCCTGCTTTGCTGTGGCTGCCTGAGAAAGACAGGCCTGTGCTGCAAGCTGCCATTGCCTTGAAGTGTGATGCGTTGGTGACCGGAGACCGCACGCATTTTGGTGCCGGTTTCGGCAAGACCTGGAGCGGCGTGACCCTCTATTCGCCCTCGCAACTGGCTCAGATGTTGTGGCCGGCAACATGACCGCCGGACGCTTTCAAAGCCAGGTTCGCCGGTGTTTCCCATTACCATGCAGAGTGAAAACTATCTGGAACTCCCCCTGAATGGCCATCAAAAAATCCGAGCTGTATTCGTCCCTCTGGGCTTCGTGTGACGAGCTGCGCGGCGGCATGGACGCCAGCCAGTACAAAGACTATGTGCTGGTTATGCTTTTCATCAAATACGTCAGCGACAAATACGCCGGCGTGCGTTATGCGCCCATCACCATCCCGCCAGGCGCGGGCTTTGCCGACATGGCGGCCCTCAAGGGCAAGCCTGATGTTGGTGACCTCATCAACAAAAAAATCATCGCGCCACTGGCCAATGCCAATGAGCAGCTCAACCTGGCCGACATGCCAGACTTCAACGACGCCACCAAGCTGGGCACCGGCAAGGAGATGGTGGAGCGGCTCACCAACCTGATCGCTATTTTTGAAAACCCGGCGCTCGACTTCTCCAAAAACCGGGCCGATGGCGACGACATTCTGGGCGATGCGTATGAATACCTGATGCGTCACTTTGCCACCGAGAGCGGCAAAAGCAAGGGCCAGTTTTACACCCCGGCCGAGGTCAGCCGCATCATGGCCGCAGTCATCGGCATTGGCAGCGCCAAAACCAGCAACCACACCTCGGTGTACGACCCGACCTGCGGGTCCGGCTCGCTGCTGCTGAAGGTGGGCGACGCCGCCCGCGCCAAGGTCACGCTCTATGGGCAAGAGAAAGACGCCGCCACCAGCGGCCTGGCCCGCATGAACATGGTGCTGCACAACAACCCCACCGCGCTGGTGGCCCAAGGCAACACCCTGGCCGACCCCAAGTTCAAGGACGGCGACGCGCTCAAAACCTACGACTACGTGGTGGCCAACCCGCCGTTTTCAGACAAACGCTGGAGCACCGGGCTCGACCCTTTGCACGACCCCTTCAACCGCTTTGCCCCCTATGGCGTGCCGCCCGCCAAGCAGGGCGACTACGCCTACCTGCTG
>JANYCG010000226.1 GCA_025360385.1 Burkholderiales bacterium
AGCTGCTTGAAAACAAGCGCGACATTCCGGTCAAACTCTGGATGGCACCACCGACCAAGATGGACGCCAAGCAACTCAGCGAAGAAGGCCATTACGGCGTGTTGGGCTCCGCTGGCGCGCGCATGGAAATGCCCGGTTGCAGCCTGTGCATGGGCAACCAGGCGCAAGTAAAAGAGGGCGCTACGGTGTTCTCAACCTCCACCCGCAACTTCCCGAACCGCCTAGGCAAAAACTCCAATGTGTATCTGGGTTCAGCCGAACTCGCAGCGATTTGCTCCAAGCTCGGACGCATACCGACCAAGGCCGAGTACATGGCCGACATGGGTGTGCTGATAGCTGCCAGCGACACTGTCTATCAGTACCTGAACTTCGACAAGGTCAAGGATTACACGGACATGGCGGAGACAGTCAAGGACGGGGTTGCTGCCTGATTTTTATATCGATGCGGCGTCAATGGAAAGGCGGCCTTGGGGCCGCTTTTTTCATTCAGAATGCGCATAGTTTTTTTGAAAACACATGGTGAGATTTGTCCGGAGCGTCACAAAACCTGATCCGGCGCAAATGGGTCTGCCACTTGTATCAATTGAAGTTCCCCAAAATTCCGCTGCGGTGTAAACCCAATCCCGACAATGTTTTAATAAGCACACTTAGGAGACAACAATGAAATTCAAGTCAATCGCGGGCACAGCTTTGTTGACGCTGCTCGCCGCCTTGTCGCATTCTTACACCCACGCCCAGACCTTCCCCATCAAACCGGTGCGCATCGTTGTGCCGCAAACCCCAGGCGGCGCGTCGGACGCGCTGGCCCGCATTGTTGGGCAAAAACTTTCTGAAAAATGGGGCCAGGCCGTGGTGATTGAAAACCGCGCCGGTGCGGGCGGCAACATTGGTATGGACGTGGTCGCCAAGGCACCGGCTGACGGCTACACGCTGCTGATGTCTTATGTCGGCTCGCACGCCATCAATGTCAGCATTTACAAAAAACTGCCCTTTGACCCTGAGGCTGACTTCACTGCTGTGGCCACGCTGGCCAACGTGCCTTTTGTGGCTGCCGCCAATGCTGCCCTGCCCGTGAGCAACATGAAAGAGCTGGCGGCCTATGCGGCCAAAAATCCGGTGTCTTTTGGCTCGGCCGGCAACGGCTCGGTGAATCATTTGCTGGGCGAAATGTTCCGCACCACCAGCCAGACCAAAATGCTGCATGTGCCTTACAAGGGCGCGGCACCCGCACTTACCGACCTGATTGCCGGACAGACCCAACTGGTGTTTACCAGCCTGCCCTCGATTGCCCAGCACATACGTGCAGGCACGGTCAAGGGGCTGGGTGTCACGGGCTCCAAACGTGCGCAGGCTTTCAAGGACATTCCGACCATCGCAGAGTCGGGCTACCCCGGATTTGTGATCAACCCGTGGTTTGGCTTGTTTGGACCCAAGGGCATGCCGCCAGCGGTGGTCAGGCAGATCAATGCCGACATCAAGAAAGTCCTGGAGGACAAGGACACCATGGACAAATTCGCAGTGCTGGGCGCAGAGCCGTATGAAACCACGCCGCAGGAGTTCACGGCCATTCTGCATGCCGATATCCAGAAATGGGCGGTCGTCGTCAAGAGCTCCGGCGCAACTGCGGACTAGTAGTGATGCAAAACGAATCTTCATCGCAAGGCCGACCACCTCTTGATTTGCGTGGTAACCGCTTCAAACCCCTGACCTGGGAGACATTGAGCCCGGCTCAATTAAAGATGGTTGAAAGCGTGGTGTCGGGCAAGCGCGGCTCCATGCAGGGGCCGTACAACGTGTTGCTGCATAGCCCTGAACTGGGCAACCTGGCGCAGCAGTTTGGCGCGCACACGCGTTTTCATTCTTCACTGCCGCTGGCGCTCAACGAATTGGCAATTTTGCTGGTAGCCCGTTTCTGGACCTGCCAGTTTGTCTGGTGGATTCACAGGCGCATTGCTGCTGAAGCCGGGCTGGATGCGGCACTGATCGACGCCATTGCAACAGGCCATGCGCCCCAGGGTCTGTCAGGCGACGTGGCCGCAGTGCATGGTTTTTGCGACGAATTGCTTAGAACACGTAGGGTCAGCGATGCCACCTATGCGGCGGCGGTAGGGTGCTTCGGCGAAGCCGGGGTTGTGGACATGATGGGCACCATGAGTTACTACACCTTGGTGAGCATGTCGCTGAATGTCGACCAGTACCCTTTGCCGGAAGGCGCCGAGCCTGAACTCCAGCCCCTGTAACTGCAGGATGTGGCTACAGTCCTTGCGGCAGTGGGGCCATCACCCGCAACTCCGAGCCATCGACAAAACGCACCACCCAAAAGTCAGGTGAAGCCGGCAGGTTGGGGCGAACATAGCTGACGTTGGCGGGCGATATATAGACCGTGCTGGCCCCACCATCGGGTGGCGGCGCCAGGTAGTGACGGGTGCAGGCGACCAGGCTGCCAGCGGGGCCAAAGATGGCGCTGACCACG
>JANYCG010000248.1 GCA_025360385.1 Burkholderiales bacterium
ACATGCCCTCTGGCGACGCCCCCAGAAAACGCCGTCGCCGCCGTCGCAGTGGCACCGGCACAGGGGGCGGCGCGGGCCCAGCAGGTGGCCATGAAGGTGCTGCAGGTGACGCCAGCGCCTAAGGTCAATGTCAGCGCTTTCATCGGCATTGGCGCCAACCTGGGTGATGCGCCTGCTGCGGTTCTGAAGGCCCTGCGGGATCTGGCCAATTTGCCCGCCACGACCGTGCTGCGCCAGTCATCGCTGTACCGCACCGGCCCGGTTGATTCCAGCGGGCCGGACTACGTCAACGCCGTGGCTGAAATAGAAACCCGCTTGGGCGCGGACGACTTGCTCACGCAATTGCAGCGCCTTGAATCCCTGGCGGGCCGCGAACGCCCGTTTCACAACGCGCCACGCACGCTGGACCTGGACATTCTGATTTATGGTGACGCCGTCATCCACACCGCCACGTTGCAAGTGCCACACCCGCGCATGTGGCAGCGCGCCTTCGTGCTGGCGCCGCTGGCCGAGATTGCGCCACAGCTTGTCAGTGCCACGCAGTTGGCGGTGGTGGCGGGGCAGGGTGTGCGGCGCTTGCCTTGAAGCCGGCACATCGCGCCCTCTGCGGGGCCGCCTGCCCCACCCCAAGGCCGCCAGGGCTTAGGTGTCGAGGGCCCTTCGGGCAACCATCTGCAGTACTCGCAGTCAGGGCCGTCGCTCCAACTCGCTTCGCTCAAACAAGCGCGACTCTGTCGATCTGCTTCGCAGCCCCCAGACCCTGACTGCTCCGTGCTTCGAGGCCGCGACACATGCGCCCTGGCGGCCTTGGGGTGGGGCAGGCTAGTTTCGAACTAGAAACATGCGAACTCAATGTGCCAAACAATCCAACGGCTGCGTTGCCAAGGAGGTTGGGTTTTCTCCACTTCCCAACAATGCTTGTAGTGCCAATTGTTTCGAACGCGGAAGATCACGAACCAAAGTTAGCAACGTGTATTGTTCGTCAGTCAAGTTGAGAAACTTGCTATTGTCTTGGTCCAGCCATCCCTTGGGGAGCTCGAGTACACGCTCGATCGACCTGCCGCTGTAGTCACTAATTTTCATGTCTCCGAGTGCCATTCGTGACAAGTAATTGGAATTCACGACTCCCCGGACTTTTGCAGCGGTATTGTTATGCCCGAAGTTCAAATATCGGGCCAAGCAGAGGTTGGTTGCGCGTATTGAATTCATGTTGATTTCCGATGCTGTGATTGAAAAATTAATGGCGGTGAATTCGGCTGGTCCGGAAACCTGTTGTGATGACGCAATCCCCAGAACTGGATTCAACTCTGTATATGTTGCGCCAGTTACCCAGTCTGCCGACATAGCACCGACCAAGCTCTTTGTCCATTTTTTTCTTACTTTTCCCGCTGATAAATATGATTCGATGTCCGTGGCCGTCATATTCAATGTCGCCAAAACGGTCGAGCAATTCCTGCGCACCGGCAGGTATGCCTCGCTGCTGAGTACGCGTGTCAAAGTGTTTTGTGTTCATTTTTTGGTCTTCTCAATTCGATAAATTGCTACAAATCCATTAAATCAATATCTTCTAGCTGATCCAAATCCCCAATTTCGGCCCAACATGTGATGCACCAAGCAAACTTATGCACCAGCCATCGATTTCGGAGAGCTTTGGATTCACCGTTCAGTTGGGCGTCAGCAACGGGCGGAAATGGTTTTTTTGGGTGGCGATGGTCGGAAAAAATTTTGTATCGATAAAGGAACCATGGCTCCTCAATATCGTCCGTTCCAACGGAATTGTTAAGTGCGTCGTGCAGATCCGAGAGCGGATCCAGCGGGGCGGTCAATCGCCGCATTTTTAATTCCACGGCATCTCTTCGGTTATCTGACTCGTTTTTGAAATACTCAAACTGCTCGATTTCTAAAAATGGCATCAACCCGTCAAATAGTTTTGTAGCTGTCGCCAGAAATAAGACTCGATTTACCCAGGCGTCTCGCAGAATGCCTTTGTTTTTGCAAACCTCTTGAATTCGGTTCACCAGGCTGGAGGGCAACTGAACTTGATGTGGCACCCATCGCGTCCTTAAACCCCCATCGATTTGGGTGTGGCGTATGAATTGAGTAACCCTTTCCGCAACGGGTGTTTCAATAGCTTCATCGAGTCGCTCAATTTCAATTTCTAGCAGTCGCTTCAAAAGGGCTTTTTTCTGGTAGCAACCATTTAGTAATGCTGCTTCGAAGTCACGTTCGACTTCTGTGAACAAATTGAAGGAGAAACTCGTCTCTGTGGAGATTGAGAGGGCTTTGGTGGTCATTGCATGCTCCTTTGCGCTGTAAGCGTCGATGCATGAACTTTAGATCAAGCATCCAAATTAGTCAATATTTTAAATCCATTTAAATCAATATTAAAATATTTAAAAATGTTGAGCTCGGCTTTGTATGAAATCTGTGTCAATTCTGCTGGGTATCGCGAAGTGAATACGTGAAAGATTAGCCTGCCCCACCCCAAGGCTGCCAGGGCGCATGTGTCGCGGCCTCGAAGCACGGAGCAGTCAGGGTCTGGGGGCTGCGAAGCAGACCGACAGAGTCGCTCTTGTTTGAGCGAAGCGAGTTGGAGCGACGGCCCTGACTGCGAGTACTGCAGATGGTTGCCCGAAGGGCCCGCGACACCTAAGCCCTGGCAGCCTTGGGGTGGGGCAGGCGGCTACACAGAGGGCGCGATGGCAGAGGGCGCGATGGGCTGGCTTCATTTACCTTCCACCAGCTTGCGAGCCAAAATGGATGAGAATTTCGACCCAAAGTCCTTATGGAGAAAGCACAGAGCGCTACTATATCAGTAGCAAATTCATCCCATTGACCACCAGCGCGCAGCCGTCGAACAGGCGCGTCTTAAGGTCTAACGCTACAGGGCCGGTCAGGTCATGTACCGGTCACGGTGTAGACCGGAAAATCCTCGAAGGCGGGCACCATTGCAGGTCTATTGCACCCGCCTGGCATCCAGATTTTTAAATTCTGCAAAAATGACGCCTCACTCTGGTCTGTGCGCCGACAAGCCCCAGCGCAAACCCCCATCCTGGCCTTCTCTCCAACCCCCGTTCAAACCCTATGCCAACCCCTGTCAAACACCACGATTGGATTGCCAATTCTTTGCCCCGTCACTGGGCTCCATCGCTGTTGATGGTGGTGGGGGCGCTGGCGCTGGCAGCCTGCGGCAAGGGTACGGGTGGTCCTGGCGCACCAGGTGGCCCCGGCGGCCCCGGCGGGGCTATGCCGCCGCCCGAGGTGTCGGTGATCACGGTGCAACCCGAGTCACGGCCGATTGAACTGGAATACGCGGGTCAGACGGCCGGCTCGCGTGAGACCGAGGTGCGGGCCCGCGTGGCCGGCATTTTGCAAAAGCGGCTGTTTGAAGAAGGCAGCACGGTGAAGGCTGGCACGCCATTGTTCCAGTTGGATCCGGCCAATTTCCAGACCCAAGTGGCATCGGCCGAGGCGTCGGTGGCGGTGGCGCAAGCCCGCGTGGGCCAAACCCAGCGCGATCAGGTTCGGCTGGCCGCGTTGATCACCGACCGGGCCATCAGCCAGAAGGAGTTTGATGACGGCAAGTCAGCTGTGGAACTGGCCGAGGCCACGCTGAAGCAGTCGCAGGCACAGGCCGCCGAAGCGCGGCTGAACCTGGGCTACACCAAAGTCGTAGCGCCCATCAATGGGGTGACCGGCACAGTGAGCAAATCCGACGGCAGCCTGGTGACGGCGGCAGACAGCCTGCTCACCACGATTGTGCAAACCAACCCGATCTACGTGAACTTCAGCGTGGCGGAAAGTGACTTTCTGCGCCTGAACGCGCAGGTCAAAGCCGGGCAATTGACGGTGCCGGGCAAACGTTCAGGCAATGGCAGCCTGGGGTTTGCCGTGAAGGTCAAGCAGGCCGATGGCAGCATTTATCCGCACGCTGGCAAGCTCAACTTTGCCAGCGAAAAAGTCAATCCACTGACCGGCAGTGTCGACGTGCGCGCCGAGATTCCCAACGCCGACGGTGCCTTGCGTCCGGGCCAGTTTGTGCGCGTTTTGCTGGGTGGTGCCAGCCGCCCGAATACGCTGACGGTGCCGCAGCGTGCGGTGATCGACAGCCCGTTTGGCAAGATCGTTTTCAAGGTCACGCCAGACAACAAGCTGGCGCCCCAGCCGGTGGAACTTGACGGCTGGAGCCTGGGCCAATGGATCGTGACCAAAGGTTTGCAGGCGGGTGACCGCGTGCTGGTGGAAGGCTTCATCAAGGCGCATGACCCGGG
>JANYCG010000313.1 GCA_025360385.1 Burkholderiales bacterium
GGTGGGGATATGGGTGGCATGGGCGGCATGGGCGGCATGGGCATGTGATCGAGCCGCGAAACGACTCCCTGGCGTCGTTGCGAAACCTTGCCGTGCCCGAAGCACTGTCAGCGGTTTCGCGCCTAGCCAGAGAGCCGTTGCGCGACCCGACCCGCTAACCGTGCGAAGAGTGCGGAACAGCCGGAAACCCAAAAACAAAAACCCGCAGAGCGCGAGCCCTGCGGGTTTTTAGTTTGTCAAACTTGGCATTAAAGGATGCCCGCCGAATCACCCCGTTTGACGCAGTTTTTGCCGTTCTGTTTGCCGGAGTACATCGCCGCGTCGGCCAGTTTGAGCAGTTGGCGGGTGTCGATGCAGTCGTTGGGCGCCAGCGCATAACCGATGGTCAAACCGACCTTGTAGGCATGGCCGGACAAATTGAACAAGTCTTCAAACGAGGTCAGCATTTTTTGGCCCAATTCATGCGCTTGTTGCGCGTTTTGCAGGCCGCTGGACATGACCAGAAACTCGTCGCCACCCAGGCGTGAAATCACGTCGCTGCTGCGCAGGTTGGACTTCAGCCGGTCAGCCACGGCAATCAGCAGTTCGTCGCCCACGTCATGGCCGAATTGGTCATTGACCTGTTTGAAACCATCCAGGTCAAGCATGTAGACCGCCAGCAGTTTTTCCGGCGTGGCATTCTGTATCGCCACCGAGATGGACGCGTTCAGGCTGCGCCGGTTGGGCAAGCCTGTCAGTGCATCCGTATGCGCTAAAAAGTGCATGGAGTCGCGCTCAATCTTGGCATGCTGGATGGCAGTTTGCAGCGCCTTGGTGCGCAGGCCCAGCACCCGCATAAAAAGCAGCATGTCGAAGGTGGCACCAAACTGGAACGAGTGCATGGTCCAGAAATTGGCACCAATGCGGCCTTTGATGACCTCTATCAAAATGGCTGTGGTCACTAGATAAACGGCCCACGCAGCCAGAAAATAAATGCCGACGCTGTCACCGCGTTGCGCTCGTTTGATGGCGCCGGGCAAGCCTAGCAGCGATGGCAACAGGCCCAGCGTGCTGACGATGGCGGTGACCTGGTAGACCGTGATCCAATCCAGCGCATAACAGGCGGCAGAAAGCGAGGTCGCCCAGGCACCCGCCTTCATCATTTTGCTCAGCCAGGGCTTCATGTCCGGTCCGGCCAGCGCCTGCTCAATGAACAGAAACGAGCCCGTGGCGGCAATCAATGCAGACAAGCCCCCCACATGGAATTCGATCCAGACGTTGTCGCGCCAAATATATTGCGCGCCAATGCCAAAGTGCAGGAGCGAAAACAGCAGGCTGCCGGTGATCAGGATTGCGTATTTAACAAACAGGTGCTCCCCCAGGGTAACCCATTGCGCCAGGCTGTAGACCAGCAAACACAGCGCCAGACCGGTCAAAATGCCTTGCAGCATTTGCTCCCCCAGTGCGCGGGCAAAAAATGGCTCTGGCTTGCTTAGTGTGATGGGGACAATCATGGTGCCCACGTTTTCAATGCGCAAGTACACCTCGTAGGCCTTGTCCGGCTTGACGCTCAGGCCGTAAGAATGGGCCCGGCCGCTGACCGGGCGTTTGTCCATGGGCAGCAGGTTGCCCATCGTGGTTTTGTCCACCACTTTTCCGTCATTGACCAGAAACAGATCGATGCGGTTCAGAACGGGATAGTCAATGTCCAGCACCCAAAAGCCGACGCTTTTAGCGCCAACTGAAAACGGGATGCGCAGCCACATCGCGTCTTCATGCAGGCCCAAGGTATCGTGGGCAGTCTCAGGCGCCGTGAAGTTTTTTCTCAAGGCCAGAATCTGGTCAATGCCCAAGGTTTTTTGCGGGTCTGCCAAAACGCTGATAACGGGCCAGGCTTGCACCACAGGGCTGGAGTCTTCGAGCACAATGGCGGCCGTTTGCGTTTGGGCGGCCACAGGCTGCCCCACCACCAGAAGGAGCGCCAGCACCAGACCCATTGTTTTGAGCATCTTATTCATTCACCTTGCCTGCCATCGCAGCCGTCCATTGTCCCGGTTTTGTGAGCTTGTCTTCTATCTGGTTTACCCATGCTGGAGCCTTGGGGTCATCGCTCCAGGCGGCCATCATTTGACCGACCTGGTTCAGCAAATGGTCTGGCAACTTGAGCGGCCGGGTTTGGTCGAGCAGTATTTTGCTCATGAAGTGATACCCTACGACCCGGGTGAAAAACCGGGCGATGGAAAACTCCGGCAGCAGCAGGCGCACGACACTGTCAATGAGGCCGCTTGCCACAAGCACCAGCACAAACAGCGTTTTGGACAGCCACGACACGCGCCCGTCTACGCCAATGGCCTGCGCATTTTGAACGCCGCACAAATACCGTGTCAGCAGCACCGGAAATGGTTTGAGCAGGGTGAAAGGAATCACCTTTTCCATCGTGTCCATCAGGGCTTTGCCTAGCGTTGGCCGGGGGTCTGGCGACACCGGATCTTGTGCGCCCCGGGCCTGCATTTGCGCGAACAACGCTTGGGCCTGCGCCATGGTGTCTGCCATTAACTCGCGGCGGATTCCCAACAGGTGACCCATCACGTTCCAGGCGTGTAAAAACGCCTCTTCGTCAGCCGATGCAAGGCGCAGACCCAGTTGGCGCATCGAGCGCAAAAACACGTAGGCAAAGGTCAGCAAGGTGTAGCCCAGTTCTTCCTGATTGCAGGGCAGGCCATCTTCGCCAAGTTTCCAGCCATGGGCGAGCAAGGCCTGCTGCAAATTGGCACCTTTTGGGATGGTTTGCGCCGCCATCATGCCCGCGCCCTTGACGTGCAATTGCTCACCCAGCGCCCGCATTGCGTCGGCGGGGCTGCCATGCAAAATCAGGTGGCGAATGGTGGCGTGGATCAGGCGCACTTTGAGGGTTTGGGCAACTCCGCTGCCATCGGCTTGTGTGAGGCCGCCATGCATCATCACTGGAAAAATCATGGCCGCCGTGGCCCGGATGCGGTGCTCGGTGTGTTGTTCCAGCTGGCCTGCAGCTTGCAGCACCAATGACAAATCCGGAATGACATAACACTCGGGCAAACTGCTGCAAAACAACAAGGAACAAGACAATGCGCCGTACTCCATGAACAGCACCTCGGCGCGGGCAATCTTGGTCGGGTCAGCCCAGTCAGGCAGCGCCTGCCCGGATTGCAAATAACGCTGCAATGCATGGTTGATGCCGGGCGGCAATTGTGGGTCGGATGACTGCCACTGTGCAATGCTTTGGTTGCTCGTCCATTGGTCAAGCTGGCGGTTGACCAGCCCAATCTTGATGAGTTGTTCAGCGGGTGTCGCGGTCGCCCAAGGGCCCAGGATCGTGGCGATGGTCTCGTCTGCCAGCGGATCAGCCGCGTACTGCATTTGCGACAGTCGCGCGTCGCTGACCGGGCTGGGCACGCTGAGGCTGCCAGCCGCGCCCCCGGCATCGCGCCACTGCCACCAACCTGCCAGGCCACATAACAGGGGCAGGCCCATGGCAAACACGGCAATGGTGCGGGTCTCCACCGGGTCGCCTTGTAACACCTGGAACAGCATTGACACGGCATAAATTGCAAACGGCACCGCAGCCTGCCATTTTGAAAACTCAGGGTTGACGGCCAAACCTTGTTTTCGCACTGACAGGCGGAACAGGAACAGGATCACAAACCCGACCAACATCCAGCCCACAAAACCTTGCAGCGTCTCGCCAAACCACCAGCCATCGGTCTTGGCCATGACCCAGGCCTTGAGCACAAACACAAAATAGGGGTCTGCTCCCAGGTCATACGCCGTGACAATCGCTGCGGCCATGAACGACAAAAACGCGGCACCCGCCAGACTTCCTGGTGCTTCAACCGGGCGGCGCCAGATGCAGAAATTGCTGATGACAAAACCCACGTAACAAAGGGCAAACCACATCAAAGGGATGATCATGGGCACATTGCCCAGTTGCCAGCCCAACACTTCGGTGTAGCTGTAGCTGCCAAAAAACCAGCCGCGTGAGGAACCCATTTGTTCGGCAAACCAGCCCAGGCCAACGGCGATCAGCACGAACTTGCCGGCCGCTTTGGCCCCCATCAGGTGGACGGCATTGGCCCAGCATGCCGCAAACATGAACAAGGCGGCCATCACCAAAGCCACCGTGGTGTCGTTGTGGCTGCGCACCGCCATGGTGAGCAGAAACGCGGCGAGTAAGGCAAAACTCAAACGCGGCAGCGCGGCGGGGAGGGTGTTCATAGACTATATTTTAGATAGCTAAAAACCCATATTCTACGGGGACTTTGTGCCTACTTGCGAAGAAAAAACAGCGGCAAGCGCAACTTCCGCCTGCTGTGGCGACTGAAAATGGATGCCCTGCCAACCCCGGCTTTTCGCCACGTCAATATTGGCCTGCAGGTCGTCGATGAACACCGTGTCAACAGGCTCCAGGCTGAACCGGTTCTCCAGCATCGCGTAAATGCCGGGGTCGGGTTTGATCAGTTTGACATCGCCCGAGAAAATGCCACCGTCAAAGCCCTGCAAAAATTCATGCCTCTGTTGCAACACGCGGGCGATGGGCTCGGGCATATTGGACAGGTAGTAAAGCCGCACGTCAGACTGCTGCTGCCGGCGTTGCACCAGTTGGATCAGCAAGGCAAGCGATTGCTCAATGGGGATCAGATGATCGGGAATGCTGGCGATCAGGCGCGTCAATGCAGGTTCATGCAAGTCCAGCCTGCTCGCCGTGCGGGTAATAACATCTTCGACGGTGACGACGCCTCGGTCGAAGTTTTGCCAGTCTTCGTGGCTGAAGATGTTGCGGGCCATTTGCCGCAGTTGTTCCGGCGAGTCAGCCAGCGCCGGAAAATGGCGGCTGATGAGCTGGTCGGGTTGCCAATTGAACAGGACGGCACCAAAGTCAAACACAACGTTCATGGCGGGCTCAGCAGGCTCAGTGGACTCAGCGGGCGCGAAGCCGTGCCAACAAACCGGCCGTCGAGCCGTCCAGGCCCGCCGCGTCGCCGCTGTGAAGGCGCGCCTCAAGGTCGTTGGCCAGCACCTTGCCCAGCTCGACGCCCCATTGGTCAAAGCTGTTGATGCCCCACAGGCTGCCACTGACAAACACGCGGTGCTCTTGCAGCGCGATCAAGGCACCCAATGATTCGGGCGTGAGTTCGTCGAGCAATAAAAATGTGCTCGGCCGGTTGCCAGGAAAGTGTTTGTGTCCGCCCGCTGGCATCGTGTCCCCACGCTCCTTCGCTTCGTGTGGGTCGCTGCCCTCGATGGGGGCTGCGCCAGCTTGGGGCGGTACGGCCGCGTCGGATTTGCCGATCATCAGTGCCTGCGCCTGCGCCAGTACATTGGCCAGCAGCAGGGTGTGGTGGCCCGGCAGATTGTGTTTGGGCCGTTTGACGGCCACGAACTCCAGCGGGACCACGTCAGTGCCCTGGTGCAGCATCTGGAAATAAGCATGTTGCCCGTTGGTGCCTGGCTCGCCCCACAACACCGGTGAGGTGCCAAACGGCAGCGCCTGGCCATCGGCATCGACTCGCTTGCCATTGCTTTCCATCTCTAACTGTTGCAAATAGGCCGGCAGGCGGCGCAACGCTGAATGGTAGGGCGCAATGCTGCGGCTGGTGAAGCCGTGGAAATTGCGGTACCACACGTCCAGAAGGCCCAGACGCATCGGCAAATTGTGCTCAAGCGGCGCGGTGCGGAAGTGCTCGTCCATGTCATGCGCCCCCGCCAGGAAGTCGCGGAAACCCTGGGCGCCCACGGCGATGGCAATCGGCAGGCCAATCGCAGACCACATGGAATAACGGCCTCCCACCCAATCCCAAAACCCGAACGTGGTGGCAATGCCAAACGCATTGGCCGCCGCCACATGGGTGGTCAGCGCCGCAAAATGCCGCGCGATGTCGGTGCCGCCATTCGCTTCAAACCAGGCCTTTGCCGACAGCGCATTGGTCATGGTCTCGATCGTGGTGAAGGTCTTGCTGGCAATCAGGAACAAGGTGTTGCCGGGCTTCAACGGTTTGAGCGTGGCGGCGAGTTCATGACCATCGACATTGGAGACAAAATGAAACCGCTTTCTGGGCGTGACGAATTCATCAAGTGCCAGCACCGCCATCTGCGGCCCGAGGTCTGAGCCACCGATGCCGATATTCACCACGTCAGTGATGTCGTCATCGGCGCGGATTTTTTCAGCAAAAACCAACATCGCGTCCAAAGTGGCGTGGACTTTGGCCAATTCAGTAGCTATATTAATAGTAGCTGTAGACGCATTGTTTACGGGAACATTTGATGGTTTTCTCAGTAGAAAGTGCATCACGGACCGATTTTCCGTGGTGTTGATGGCCTGGCCATCAAACATCGCGTCGCGATGCGCTGGCACACCGGCCTCGCGGGCCAGGTCAAACAGCAGCGCCTGGGTTGCAAGGTCAATCCGGTTTTTCGACAGATCTGCAAACACATGCGGCGCTTGCTGGCTGAAACTTTCGAACCGAGCGGCATCGGCTTTGAAGGCCGCGTTCAAGTCAAAGTTCTTGCCTTCAGTGTTGAAGGCGGACTGCAGGGCGCTCCAGGCGGCCGTGCGGTCACAACGGGTACGGGTCATGGCGGTTTCTCACTTCGCTTCAAAGGGATTGCATCAGTTGATCGAGCTTGACGGCATCGGCACAAAACGCGCGGATGCCTTCGGCCAGTTTGTCCGTGGCCATGGCGTCTTCATTGAGCGCAAAGCGGAATTGGGCTTCGTCAAAATTGACGGTCGGCAAATCCATCGCCCTGGCATTTTGGGCATCAAGCGCTTTGGCCAGTGGGGCCTCGCTGGCCGCCAGCGCCGCCATCAACTCCGGGCTGATGGTCAGCAGGTCGCAGCCGCTCAAGGCGGTGATCTGCCCAAGGTTGCGAAAACTGGCACCCATCACCTCGGTCTTGATGCCGAAGTGTTTGTAGTGGTTGTAAATCTGCCGCACCGACTTGACGCCCGGGTCGTTCGCGCCTGCGTTGTCAGCCTCCACCCACGCGGCGCCAGCAGATTTTTTGTACCAGTCGTAAATGCGGCCCACAAACGGCGAGATCAGTTGCACCCTGGCCTGGCCGCAGGCCACTGCCTGGCAGAAGGAAAACAGCAGCGTGAGATTGGTGTGAATGCCTTGGCGCTCCAGCTTCTCTGCCGCCGCAATGCCCTCCCAGGTGGCGGCCACCTTGATCAGCACGCGGTCGATGTGAATGCCTTCGGCTTGGTAGAGCCCCATGATGCGCTCGGCCCGCGTCACCGAGGCCATGGTGTCGAAAGACAGGCGCGCATCGACCTCAGTGGACACACGCCCCGGCACCCGCTGCAAAATTTCGCAACCGAAGCGCACCAGCAGCCGGTCAGTGATTTCGTCCAGAGCGCGGCCCCGGAATTTGGCCACGGTGTCCTTGAGCAAGGGTGCGTAGTCGGGCTTTTGCACCGCCTTCAAGATCAGCGA
>JANYCG010000321.1 GCA_025360385.1 Burkholderiales bacterium
GCTGCTGCGCACCATGGCCAAAAAATTCTGCGCTGTGCCGAACATTTTGCGCAGGTCTGCGGCTGCGAATGAAAACGCCCGTTCGGCATCATCCACCGCAAAAGCATCGAGCTGCGACCGCACCACCTGTTGAACCGCGACGGCGTCGCGGCTGGCGAGTTCAGCGCCCCGCGCGGCCGTCTGCCACCCCAGCAACAGCCCCAGGCCCAAAAGTCCCAGGGGCAACACTCTGTGCGCCAGCCATTGGGTGAAATTGATCCGGTGAAAATTCATAAGGTGCTCCGCGACAGGCAGGGACACCATCATGCCGCAAAACGGCTGCTGACGGGCAGGTGCGCAACGCCGCAATTCGCCCGAAAAATGAATTTGTAGAAGTGCCCTTGACAGCCTAGCCCGATTGAACTGATGATGCGCGGGCGTTCAAAAAAACACGAGACAACACCATGGACTTTTTCAAACCCGCCGTGCTGATTTTTGTCGCGGCTGCGGGCCTGTGCACAGCCGCCCAAGCCCAAACTCTGCGTTGGGCGGCGCGCCAAGACATTCTGACCACCGACCCGCATTCCGAGGTGATCGCCTTCACCAACTATGTCAACGCACAGGTGTATGAAAGCCTGATCACGCGGGACGCGAAGCTGGATATCATCCCCTGCCTGGCGACCGAGTGGACCATGGTCAACCCGCTGCTGTGGCGTTTCACGCTGCGCCCTGGCGTCAAGTTCCATGACGGCACGCCGTTCACGGCCGACGACGTGGTGTTCTCCGTCAAGCGGGCGCAGCAGCCCACGTCCAACCAGCGCACCTTTGCCGCGCCCATGGGCGAGCCGCGCAAGGTGGACGACCTGACGGTTGAATTTGTGTTGCCGCAGTTCAACCCGATCTTCCTCGTGCACACCACCCAGATTTTCATCATGAGCAAGAGTTGGGCGGAGAAAAACAAGGCCACCACCACGCCGGACTTCAAGGCCAAAGAGGTCAAGTTCACCTTGTTCAACGCCAATGGCACGGGGCCCTACAGCCTGGTGTCGCGCCAGCCAGACAGCAAGACCGTGTTCAAACGCAACCCCAACTGGTGGGGCAAGTTTGACGGCAATGTGCAGGAGGTGGTCTTCACGCCGATTGGCAATGACGCCACCCGCGTGGCGGCCCTGATCTCGGGCGAGCTTGATTTTGTCTACGACCCGCCGCTGCAGGATTTGCCACGCCTGCGCAGCGCTGCGTCCACCCGCGTGATCGACCAGGTGGGCAATTTGAGCTCGCACATCGGGATGGACCAGAGCCGCGACGAACTGCTCTACAGCAGCGTGAAGGGCAAAAATCCGTTCAAGGACATCCGGGTGCGCCGCGCCCTGTACCAGGCGCTGGATATGGAAACCCTGCGCACCAAAATCCTTGGCAGCCAGATTTACCCGACCGGCTCCATCACCCATGCCGCCGCCGCGTCGTTCAACGACCCGGAGATTGAAAAGCGTTTGCCGTTTGACCTGGCCAAGGCTCGCGCCCTGATGGTCGAAGCGGGTTATGCGCAGGGGTTTGAGGTGACCTATGACTGCCCCAACACGTCCACCATTGCCGAGGCGCTGTGTACCTCGCTGGCGACCATGTGGTCGCAAATTGGGGTGAAGGTCAAGCCCAATTTGCTGCCCGCGCCGATCTTTTACGGCAAGATGGAAAAACTCGACACCTCGCTTTACCTGTTTGGCTGGGCGGGTGCCAGCACCGACGTGGAGCCGCAGTTGACTTCCCTGCTGCGCAATCGGGGGCCTGCGGGTGTGGGGCACTTCAACTTTGGCAACTACAAGAACCAGAAGCTCGAAGACCTGGCCGTCGTGTCGTACAAAGAGATTGACCCGGCCAAACGCCAGCTGCTCATCAAGGCCGCCTTGCTGGAGCACAACGAGCAGGTCAACCACATCCCCTTGCAGCGCAATGGCATTCCCTGGGCCATGCGCAGCAACGTGACTGCCGTGCACCGGGCTGACAACCGCATGGAGTGGCGCTGGATCACGGTCGGGTCAAAAAATTGAGTGTTATCAATACAATAGCTAACTATTCAATATTGACGGGAACTTTAAGAGGTTTTACCTCACCCAACTGGCTTTTGTGAGTTTGCAGCCAAAAAAAGAGCCCTGTGTCTGTCATGCAGACGCAGGGCTTTTGAGTTCAGGGCTTTTAAAGCCCGCGGGATTTACGCGGCCTTGGCGGCGCGAGCTTTTTTGAAGGCCGAGGTGCGCTTCACTTTGGCGACCACTTCGCCGAGCTTGCTGCCCGACACTTTGCTCACCAGCTGGCTGGACTGGGCTTCAATTTTGACGGCGACTTTGCTGACGGCCTGGGCGGCAGGCACGGCTGCCACGGCCAATTTTTGCAAGGTGGTGTAGCCGGTGGCCTTGTCAAACAGGGCAGCATTGACGGCCACTTGTTGCACGCCTTTGGCGGCCAGTTCGACGGCTTTGTTGACGGCGGTGTCGGCACCGTCGGTGGTGAAGGCGATGCCCTTGATGTAGTAGCCGCTGAGTTTTTTCTGGGCGGCCAGCGCGTTGTCGCGCACTTCAACCGTCAGGCGCTTGGAAGACTTCTGCACGGCGCTTTCCCAGCGTTGGGCCATGAAGCCGGCGGCGCGTTCGTTGCCCAGACGGTAGACGTTGATGACGTTGCGGGCGGTGTTGCCGTAAGACTCGATCAGGTCAGTGGCGACGCCGGACAAATTGGCGGAATGGATGCGGGAGGTCATGGTAGTTTCCTTGGAGGTTGAACAGTGATTCTGTGCGTTGAATTTTCACAGTTCGCCGTAGTGACGGCACCCTAAAAACCGCCTGTTTCCTAGAGAGTTCCGTCTAGCGCCCCCTCTTGAATCGCCCGCGTCCAGACCCGGTTGGGGATGTGGGTGGCCAGCTTGTCCACCGCCATGTCGATGAACTCGGGGTGGATGGCGTGACCGACGAAGGGCAGCACTTCGGCAGTGATGTCGGCACCCAGATCACGCAGGTGGTGCGCCGCCATCACGGTGTTGGCGTAGGGGATCACCGCGTCGAGCTTGCCATGCAGAAAATGCACGGTGGTGTTCGGCAGATTGTGTTCGGGCAAGCTGGCAAAACGCCCGCCGATGGCCACCACACGCCCGGCCGGTGCAGGCGTGAGCTTGGACGCTTCCAGCGACAGGATTGCCCCTTGCGAGAAGCCGACCAGGGCGGTGGCGCTGGCGTTGACGCCGGTCTCTTGCTGCCAGGCTTCAATCTGCGCCACAAAGCCCGGCAGCACAGCGGCGACGCGTTCGCCCCGGTTGGCGTCGGTGATGCCCTTGACGCTGAACCACTGCCAACCATGGCCTGGCGGTTCGGTCGGATGTGGCCCCTGCACCGCCACCACCGCCGCCTGGGGAAACGCGCTGGCCAGGCGTTCCCCCAGAGCCCTCATGGCCTCCGCCCGGGAGCCGACGCCATGGAACAGCAAAATCAGTTGTTGGGGGGTGCCTTGCGGGCGCTGGAAGATCAAGTCGTTTGGGTTCATGGTGGCGTTCAACAATAAAAAAAATGGCGCGCCGTTATGATTTATTCAATTTGATTTAACCTCAATTGCACGGCAGCCCTGATTCGCTGCATGATAGTGGTTTGAACGTTCGCCAAACCCCAAGACTGGAGCCCGACCCATGGCAACACGCCGCAGAATTTTCAGCGCCGCACTGGCGTGCCTTACGACCGCCCCGCTGTGGGCGCAAACGCAGCCCGCTTTCCCCAACCGGGTGATCCGTATCGTGCCGTTTGGCACGGGTGGCGGGCCGATTGATGTGATTGCCCGTGTCTACGCTGAAAAATTGCAGCAGCGCTGGGGCCAAGCGGTGATCGTGGACGCCAAGCCCGGCGCCAGCGGCATCATCGCCGCAGACTTTGTGGCCAAGGCCGCGCCCGACGGGCACACCGTCATGTTCACCCTGCCGCTGACCCACGTGAACGCGGCCATCCTCCAGCCCAAATTGCCCTATGACCCGGTGAAAGATTTCACGCCGCTGTCGATGCTGGCCACGGGTGGGCCGATGGTGGTGGCGCGGGCCAATGCGCCGTACAACAACCTCAAGGAGTTTGTCGAATTTGCCAAAAAGCAGGCGAAGCCCTTGAACTATGGCACCTGGGGCAGCGGCTCGTCTGCGCATCTTTTCGGCGAACTGTTGCAGCGTCAGACCGGGGCCAATCTGGTGCATGTGCCTTACAAAGCCGAAGCGGCGGTTCACAATGATTTGTTTGGCGAGTCGTTGGACTTTGCCTGGGCCAACCCGTCCACTGCGCGGGCGCAGACCCAGGCCGGCAAGATGAAAGTTCTGGCCATCGCCGGCACACGGCGTGTGTCGACCCTGCCCAACGTGCCGACGTTTGCCGAGCAGGGCTTCAAAGGGTTTGACCTTGACAGCTGGATTGGTGTTTATGCCCCTGCCAAGACACCGCAAGCCGTTGTTGAGGCGTGGACAACGGCATTGCGCGAGATCACCGCCATGCCCGACGTGTCGGCCCGACTGACAGCCTTCGGCTTCGAGCCGCTGGGCAATACACCGACCCAGTTCGCCGAGCTGGTCAAGGCCGACTACCCGCGCGTGGCGGAGTTGATCAAAGCCGCTGGCGTGACAGCTGAATAGTGCAGCGAGGAAACCAACATGAACCAAGGCGCAAGTGAGCCAGCCATCGCAGCCGCGAGGCGCGTCATTCCAATCCAGGCTGGCACCAGCGCAGCAGACACCGGCACGGCTTATGGCCGACCGCCACGCTCACACGACAAGGCCTTGACCGAGGTCGGCGCGGGCACCCCCATGGGGGAGTTGTTGCGGCGGTATTGGCACCCGATTGGCCTGGGCTCTGACGCCACCGACACGCCGCGCAAAGTGCGCGTGTTGGGCGAAGACCTGATTTTGTTCCGTGACAAAACCGGGCGGCCCGGCCTGGTCACCCCCCACTGCGCACACCGTGGCGCGTCACTGTATTACGGCAAGGTCGACGAACACGGCATCCGCTGCTGTTACCACGGCTGGCTGTTCGATGTGCAGGGCCATTGCCTGGAGCAGCCCTGCGAGGTACAAGGTGGTCGCGCTCGCGACAAGGTGCGCCAGCCCTGGTACCCGGTTCAGGAACTGTATGGGCTGGTCTGGGCCTATCTGGGCCCGCCGGCCAAAAAACCGGTGTTGCCGCGTTATGAATGCCTGGAAACGCTTGAGCCGGGTGAGTTCCTGGAAGCCGACAACAACAGCATCGGCGGTGGCGGGCCGCCGGTCATTCCCTGCAACTGGCTGCAGCATTACGACAACTTGGTGGATCCGTTCCACGTGGTGATCCTGCATTCAAGCTTCAGCGGCACCCAGTTTGTGGAACAGATGGCGGTGATGCCCGAGGTGACGTGGGACACGCAGGCGCACAGCGTGCGCACGTTGTCTACCCGCAAGCTCGGCGACGGCAAAACGCTGCGCCGCATCAGCGAGGCCGGTTTGCCGACCCTGCGCGTGATTCCCAGCCCCCGCATTGGCCGCTACGGCATGGTCGAATCTTTGGGCTGGGTGCTGCCCATGGATGACCATCACTTTCGCATCTACGTGGTCGGGCGGGTGCGGGAAAAAGGCGAACTGGTCAAGATGCGTTCGCGCTTGCAGGGCAAATTATGGGAGGAGTTGACCGAGGACGAACACCGCCAGTTCCCCGGTGATTACGAGGCCCAGGTCAGCCAGGGTGCGATTGCATCCCACGCGGACGAGTTTCTGGCCGGCAGTGACCTGGGCATTGTCATGTTGCGCCGACTGCTGCACAAACAGCTCAAGGCAGTGGCTGAAGGCAAAGACCCGTCGGGTGTGAGTTTTGATGTCAATGCGCCACCCGTGCGTTTTTCGGCGGGCAACTTTTTGGAGTTGGAATGACTTGAGGCTCCGGGGGTTTTGTCCTGTGCTGGACGGCCGGGGTGGCGCAAACATCAGGTGGCAATGAATCCGGCGGCTTTCACAAACCGCTGCCAGTGCGCTGAAGCTTCGCGGGTTTTCTGAGTCAACTCGGCCCGTGTTCCCCCCACCGGGTACAGGCCTGGGACGCGCAATGGCTGGCGCACTTCGCGGGACTGGAGGGCTGGGTTGAACTCGGTGCTGAGCCTGTTCAGGATCGTTTTGGTCGTTTTGGCCGGGGCCAGCAAAGGGGACCCCGCAGAGGCGGTGAGTTTGGGAAACCCTGCGCCACAAACGGGGCACATCGAGCAAAAACGAGGACCGTGTCGCGCCACTGCTCGCCAGCACCTTGACCTTGCCGGCAGGGTACGAGGCCATGGCGCAGCCGCCGGGCCTCCCAAGCTGGTCACGGCGCTGCGGCAGTTCAAGGGGGTTTGCAGCAGGTGGGTCCTTGGGCGAAGCGCGCAATTTGGACGGGGTGATGGCCTATTCAGTCCAATTTCAGAATCCGGGCCAAAAGCCCCCTAAACTCGCCAGTCAGGGCAGCCGGCCCTGGTCGACGCCAACGCTTGAAGGAGCCCCCATGATTTATGTGATTGCCACCATTGACCTGGCCCCCGGAACACGCAACGCGTTCCTGGCTGAATTTAAAAAAAATCTCGCGGCGGTCCGCGCCGAGGATGGCTGCATCGCCTATGGTCCGGCGGTCGATGCTGAAAC
>JANYCG010000003.1 GCA_025360385.1 Burkholderiales bacterium
GCCACTGCCGAAACCCTGCTGCGCCTGGTGCAGTCCGTCCCCAGCCCCAAGGCCGAACCCATCAAGCTCTGGCTGGCCAAAGTGGGGTATGAGCGCATGCAAGAGCTGGCCGACCCAGCCCTGTCGCTCGACCGCGCCCGCCAGACCTGGCAGCAGCATGGCCGCAGTGACAAGTGGATTCAACAGCGCATGACCGGGCAGGAAACCCGCAACAAGCTCACCGACTATTGGAGCGCGCACGACATCAAAAAGGGCAGCGAGTTCGCCATCCTCACCAACATCATTCACCAGGAATGGTCGGGTGTGAGCGTGGCAGATCACAAGGACATGAAGGGCCTCGCCAGCCACAACCTGCGCGACCACATGAGTGAGGCGGAGTTGATCTTTACCGCGCTGGCTGAGTTGTCTACCCGGCAGATTGCCGAGAGTGCAGATGCCACCGGCATGGTGGAGAACAAAACTGCCGCCAAAGCGGGCGGAAGTATTGCCCGGCAAGCGCGCAATCAACTGGAAAGCCAAACCGGCAAGTCCGTCGTATCAGGCGAGAGTTTTTTACCAATTGCTCTTAAAAAAATAGCTCATAACGCTGATTAGACGAGGACTACAGGCACAAATCACCCATGGAACCGGTAGAAACCATCCCCCTGTCCGCCCTGCAGCACTGGTGCTACTGCCCGCGCCAGTGCGGCCTGATTCACCTGGAGCAGGCGTTTGACGACAACGTGCACACGCTGCGTGGGCAAGCCGTGCATGCCAAAGTGGACAAGCCTGGCGTTGAAACAGCCAAAGGAATGCGGGTAGAACGCGCCTTGCCGTTGTGGCACGACGGACTGGGCTTGGTCGGCAAGGCTGACGTGGTGGAGTTTTCTGTCGGCGGCGCCCCGTACCCAGTGGAATACAAGCACGGAAGCCGGCATAAGGCTGCGGACATCGCTGCCTGTGACGATATTCAATTGGCCGCGCAGGCGCTGTGCCTGGAGTTTGTGACGGGCAAGCGCGTGCCAGAAGGTGCCATTTATTACGCGGCGTCCAAGCGGCGCAGGGTGGTGCCCATTACCGCGCAGTTGCGTTCCGATGTGGCAAATGCCACGCAAGCTGTCCGGCAGATGCTCGCCATTGGCAAGCTGCCGCCGGTTTTGCCACCAGACCAGGCAGCCCGCCGCTGCAAGGCCTGCTCTCTGCTTGAGCGCTGCCAGCCAGGCGCTGCGCAGCTTGACTTGGCCGCCGCAAGAAATGCCTTGTTTGCCCCGGACTGACGGCGCCCGCACCCCATGCATTTGCTCAATACGCTCTATGTCACTACCGCAGACACCTATCTGCGGCTGGACAACGACACGCTGCGGGTTGAGGTCGATCAAGAAACCCGGCTGCGGGTGCCCTTGCATCATTTGGCCGCCGTGGTGTGTTTTGGGCATATCAGCCTGTCAACCCCACTGATGCACCGGCTGGCGCAAGATGGCATCGCGCTGGTGCTGTTGGACACCAACGGCCGGTTCAAGGCCCGGCTTGAAGGCCCGGTAAGTGGCAACGTGCTGCTGCGGCAAGCGCAATTCCAGCGTGTAGCAGACGCGGCGTTCACGCTGGATACAGCGCGTGCCTGTGTGGCTGGCAAGATCAAAAACACCCGCCAAGTGCTGCAGCGTGGTGCGCGTGAGGCCAAGCTGCCTGAAGAGGCGCTGCGGCTGGCCCGCGTTGCCGATGACCTGGCGGCCAGCTTGCGCGCGCTTCCTGCCGCCGCCGATCTTGATGTGCTGCGTGGCGTCGAAGGCGAAGCGGCCCGCCAGTATTTTGGTGGCTTGAACCTGCTTGTGCGCGGTGATGCGCGGGCCGATTTCCAGATGGATGGCCGTACCCGCCGCCCTCCGCGTGACCGCTTCAACGCGTTGTTGTCTTTTCTGTATTCGATGTTGATGAACGACTGCAGGTCTGCCATTGAAGCTGTTGGCCTTGATCCACAAGTGGGCTTCTTGCACGCGCTGCGGCCAGGCCGCGCTGCCTTGGCGCTGGATTTGATGGAGGAATTCAGGCCTTGGGCCGACCGGCTGGCGTTGACGCTCATCAACCGCAGCCAACTGGACGCGGCTGATTTTTCACTGCGCGAAGGCGGCAGCGTGATGCTGGAGCCCGATGCGCGCAAGATGGTGGTTGTGGCCTACCAGGAGCGCAAGCAGGAAGAAATCAACCATCCCTTGTTGGCGCAGGCCGTGCCCCTGGGCCTGATGCCGCTGGTGCAGGCCCGGCTGCTTGCACGCGCGGTCCGGGACGACGCTGCGCCTTACGTGCCGTTTGTTCCCAAATGAAACTCTGTGCGCTTTACTGACATGCTGGTGCTGGTTTGTTATGACGTGAACACAGAAACCAAGGCTGGCCGCAGGCGGCTGCGGCGCGTGGCCAAGGTGTGCGAAAGCACCGGGCAGCGCGTGCAGAAATCTGTTTTTGAGTGCCAACTGGACCTGGTCCGGTTTGAAATGCTGGAACGGGAACTGCTTGCCGAAATTGATCCGCAACAGGACTGCTTGCGACTGTATCGAATACCTGAAACACGCGGCTTTGAAGTGCTGGAGCATGGTGTTTTCAAAGCAGTGGATTTCGACGGCCCGTTGGTCATCTGACTCAACCCTTGAGCCCGCTTACGGCGCAGAGTCGTGATAACGTCACGTCCGCGAACCTGAATTGGTGGACGCGCCAGCCGCAGGTTCGCGCGCTTCGCAAGCCGTTGATTGGATTTTGGTTTTTGATAATGCCCTATACAAAATGAACGCCGACAGCAACAAGTTGATCTTGTTCGCGCAATGCGGCTTCTTTATGCTTGGCAATCAACGGCTTGCCTTTGAAGCGATTCGCCCGCCCGCAAGGGCGGGCGTGGATTGAAACAGTGCCAGGCGATAAGCTGTCAATCGTTGCGCTGGATTCGCCCGCCCGCAAGGGCGGGCGTGGATTGAAACGAGTACATCGGCGAGTTCATGGGCGGCGAAACCAAGATTCGCC
>JANYCG010000027.1 GCA_025360385.1 Burkholderiales bacterium
ACTGGTCGGAAAGTCACTGCCTGCGGCCTGGTGCACCGTGAAATCATTGCCCTGTCCTGGCTGGGACACGTGAATGTCAGAAGGCGCGTACTGTTGCCGGCTGTAGCCCCATGAGAAATACCAGTTGCCCTCTTTGCGCAAGGTGCGATCCATTTTTTTCTCGGCAGAATCTTGCGGCAACGCACTTCCGGCTCCTATTGATTGCGCGTCGGGATTGCTTGGGGCCAGCACGGTCGAACAAGGCGATATTGAGATGATCGCAGCGAATACCAGGTGATTGGCCATTCTTGCGTGCATGTGAAGATTTGAAGAATTCAGCGCAATTCTCTGATGAGATTGAATCGGGTCTTTGCGGCGTCGACACGCGGAAGGTCAACAGGCTTCGCCAAAACCCCATCAGATGGCGTCACAGTCAGTCATGACTGACAATTTTCGCCGAAAAATCTATTGCATGTGCCACCCATGACTGACCGTGATGGACTGCCCGGTCAAGGCATTGCTCGGAAACGCGGCAAGAAAAATCGCGGTTTGTGCAACGTCCTGAACAGTCGTGAACTCACCATCGACAGTTTCCTTCAACATGACATTTTTGATCACGTCGGCTTCGGAGATGCCAAGAGACTTTGCCTGTTCTGGAATTTGCTTGTCCACCAGGGGCGTTCTGACGAATCCTGGGCAAATGACGTTGGCACGGATGCCATCTTTGGCACCTTCTTTGGCCACCACCTTGGCCAGCCCGATAAGACCATGCTTGGCTGTGACATATGGGGCCTTCAGCGGCGACGCCTCGTGAGAATGAACTGATCCCATGTAAATAATGGAGCCGCCCCTGCCGACCTTGATCATGGCGCGCATGGCCGCGCGTGTGGTTAGGAATGCGCCGTCCACATGGATGGCCATCAGGCGTTTCCAGTCATCAAACTTGAAGTCTACCAAGGGGCTGATGATCTGAATGCCGGCGTTGCTGATCAGCACGTCGACGCCGCCAAATTGAGCGACAACTTGGGCGATGCCCGCATCCACCTGGGTTTCGTCGGTCACGTTCATGGCAACCGCCATGGCCGTGCCGCCACCTTTGTTGATCTCGTCGGCCGTGGCTTGGGCCGCTTCGAGCGCCAAATCGGCAATGCAGACCTTGGCGCCCTCTTTGGCAAATTCGAAGGCTATTTCTTTGCCGATGCCGCTGGCTGATCCGGTAATGACGGCGACTTTGTCTTTCAATTGCATGGTGGAGGTTCCTGGTGGATGTGAGTAGGTTGGTTTGCAGTCTTGGCGATCAGGTCTTGCCTTGGGCCAGGTAGTCGAAGGCGACCTCGCCCAGGGGCAGCGTCAAGTCGGCAATGATATGCACGGCAGACAGAATCTCCCTGATCGGGAAATCCGCAACCGGAGCCAGTGCGTGCGGATGCAAGTCCAGTGCGCCAGGACCGCTCCAGGCGCCATGGATGGTGATGTCTTGCAGACAGAACTTCACAATCTCGCAGATGCGCGGGCGGCCGTCTACGTGGGGAATGATCTTGAGCAAAAAATTCGGTGTTGACATTGAAGACAGTACGGCGGCTTTGTCCAGCGTCTTATGCTTGAAGCCCATCGTGCCTGTGGCCACACGAAAGTCGCTGTAGTCCAGCGTGCCCATCAGCGTGTCTTTGTGCACCTGCAACAGGGGCTCGGCCCATTTCTTGGGAAAGCCCCACAACTCGCGCCCTGCGGCAATGGGTGGCTGGTCGTTGAGATACATCGAATGCACATAGCCGCCGTGTACACCATCGAGCGTCACCGGAATCACGATGCCCGATTCGCTGTAGTGGCCAAAGCCGGTTGAATCCGGCATATTAATGAATTCAAACTTCACCACCGGCTCTGCCAGCTTCAGGGGCGCCGGAATGACCGCCTCTAGCAGGGCCGGATCGGTGCGGTAGCTGATGATCAAATACTCGCGGTCAATAAACCGATAGGGTCCCGGCGGGTACGACGGGTTGTGCATGGGCATGGCAAATGCGTTTTTAAGGATTTCGCTTTCAGTCATCGTGAATTCTCCAGGCAGCAGTGCCTCATCATTATTCCTGGTGCAGTTCGTGGACGGCCATGCCAACATGGTCTGGCAGAGGTTGCAGCCATGATTTTTTGCGCAAGGCCCGATCAATGTCGTGTCGGCCCATGCCCCAACGCTTGTTGACCGTGGCGCGGCTGAAGTCAATATCCTTCATGTGGCCATCATTGGGCAGTGCCTTCATGATCACCCGCACAATGTTGATTTTGCTTTCGCAGCCCTTTCGCATCAGAATTTTTACGGCGTCATCTTGTTTGGCTTTCGGAATCTGGCTGGCAAGCACCCGAATGGCATGGCGCAAGTTCTGCATTTCCTTGTGGTCGGCCAGATGTTCGCTGGATCGGCTTGCGTACTGGATATCTTTTTGCCGCGCCATGGCCTCTGCAATTGAGTTGGGCACACTCTCGGTAGGGTCCCACAGATCGATCATGAAACACAGCGTGTCGGCGCGCTCGGCATCGTCCAGCACGATATCGATAGGTGTGTTGGAGTAAATGCCGCCGTCAAAATAGAACTTCCCGTCGATCTCAACCGGCGCGAAGCCCGGTGGCAGCGCGCCACTGGCCATGACGTGGCGGGCAGTCAAGGCTTCTTTTCTGCGGCCGCCCACATTGCGATTCTCAAACCGCACCAGTTCACAGCTTGCCACATCTACCGCGCAGGCTGTGTAGCGCACGTGGCCGGCGTTCAAATAGTCAAAATCTACAAAGGTGTTGAGGGACTCTTCCAGCGGCGAGGTGTCATAGAAACTGGCTTTCGCCGGATGCACGGCCTGTGAGAGGTTCAATGAGAATGGCTGGCGGGGCTTGAAAAAACCGGCAACGCCACCAGCAATGGCCTGCATTGTCCTGACGTTGCTCTGAAGTTGCCGCATGATGCTGGAATCGCCGAAGATCGCAAACATATCCAGGTTTTCGTCGCTGGCGATGCGCTGCCAGAAGCCGTGCAATTTCTCGGCGCGTTTGTCGGGACGGTTGCCCGCAATGATGGCGCCGTTGATGGCACCAATCGACGTCCCAACCACCCAATCTATGTCTATGTTGTGATCTGCCAGGCCGGTGTAGGCACCACCTTGGTATGCGCCTAACGCGCCGCCGCCCTGAAGAACCAAGACTGTTTGGGGTTTTCTCATCGAAATGCTCATGAATGTTGCGTAGGGCCGAGAGTAGCATGCCGAATTGACTCGGGGTACTGCGTCTCGGATCGTGAAAAAGCAAGCACTGAATTCATGGCGCAGCATTGCGCGAAATTGGTCGACAGGTTAGTGCAACATACGTTCTGTAATTTCCCCGAGTAAGCCGTAGACGCGGATTTCGAGTTTTGGCATTTTTGAAATTTAGGCCCCTGCCAGGCCGCCGGAGGCTCCCCCCCGGTTGTGCATGTACGCATGCATTACCCGCCGCCGGCAGGCCAGCAGGATCCGACTACGGAACACTTTTTCATGGCTCAACGAACTCAACTCGACGACAGTAGCAACGAGATGCATGAGGCCTACGCCTGCTTGCTCAATAACGGCTTGGACGGCGCTGCTGAAGCACTGCGCATCCTGGTCAACGAGGCCTCTCGCATCGAACGCTCCCAGCACCTGCAAGCGCTCCCCTACGAGCGCTCAGCGC
>JANYCG010000028.1 GCA_025360385.1 Burkholderiales bacterium
CTTCGCGGGTTTTCGGAAGCCATTGCCAAGCTGCCCGTTCAGGCGACGCAGCCTGTCGATGCAGCGCCCGACCCCGCACGTTTGGCCTTGGGCAAAAGCCTCGCCACCAGCCACCAATGCCTGAGCTGCCATGGCCCAGACCTGGCCGGTGCTCAGCAAGTGCCGCGTTTGGCCGGGCAGCATGAGGACTACCTGAAACGGGTGCTGAGCGAATTCAGGAGCGGCAAACGTCTGGGCTACACCACGGCAATGAATGAAGCGCTGACTGGCCTCCAGCCTGAAGACATCGACAACCTGGCCTATTACCTGGCGCGGCATCCCGGCGTGAAATAGACCAAATTATTCAGCCAAAATGCCCGATAGTTCCCACGGAATATGCATGAACAGCTATATTTAACGTAGCGGTTGATCTGCACAATTTTGCCGGCTCCGGGGTTCACTGCGGCTTAACGCGCGCCTGCTCCACCAGCGCGGTGTATTGGGCCAGCTCGCGGCCGCACTTCGCCACAGCCTGATCCGATGAACTGATGTTGAGGGTGTTGCCCGGCTTGGGCCTGGTTTCCTGGGAGGCGGGGTCGGTGAATGCGGCGACCCGTGCGTCGTGGGCGCGTTTGACGCCGGCCGCGTTCATGCCCTTGGGGCCGAGCACGGTAAACCAGGCGTCCGTCTCATCGCCCGGCAGGCCCTGTTCGACAAAGCTGGGGATGTCGGGCGCTGCCGGCGTGCGCCACGCGTCGCTGACGGCGCAGAGGAAGTTCTGCTCGCTGTCCTTCACAGTGAACATGTCATAGACCACCCTGGCCGAGATGCGGTTCGGCTTGGGCTCGGCCGCCCATCAGCTGCACCGCTTCGTCCAGCGCCACGCGGTGCTTGTCGGGGTCAGGCTAAAAGCCCTTGTGGCTCACGTCGATGCGCTGCGGGTTGGTTTGGGAGAGTGCCGCGTAGTCCAGCCCGTATTTGCCCATGGTGCCGGGCTTGAAGTTCTCCAGCACCCCGTCGGCGCTGCCGCAGGTCGGGCCCATCACCCCGTGGGTGAACTCGACCACGCGAAGGCCGATGCGCGGCAGCCAGCCGGCAGCTTGAGCCTGTTTTTTCTGATTTTGAATACTATAAATTCAATAGCTAACTATTCATATACCATAAGGACAATAGACCATTTTTTCACCCAAACCCGGGTTGAAGCCAGTTTCAGGCCGCCTGCAGCGTCTTGGGCAGGCCGGCACGCCACAGGGTGCCGTAGAGGTTTTCGCCCTGCAGCCACCCGGCCACCTGGGCGCGCAGCGCCATCAGCTTGCCAAAGTCGATGCCGGTGGCTATGCCCATGGACAGCAGCATGTGCGCCAGGTCTTCGGTGCTGACGTTGCCGCTGGCACCCGGCGCATGGGGGCAGCCGCCAATGCCGGCCAAGCAGGCGTCGAAGCGGCGAATGCCCACCTGCATGGCCGCGTAGACATTGGCCAGGCCCAGGCCGCGCGTGTCGTGGAAGTGCCCGCAGTTGAGCTTGTCGCCGGCCACGGGCAGGCACAGCTCGAACAGGCGCTTGACCATGGCCGGGTCCGCATAACCCACCGTGTCGGCCAGGCCCACGCAGTCCACACCCGCGTCAATGACGGCCTTGACCAGGCGCAGCACCTCGACCGGCTCGACCTTGCCCTGGAGGGTGCAGCCGAAGGCGGTGGAGAGGCCGATTTCGATACGCGTGGCCGAGCCGGCGGCGTCCCGCGCCTTCACGATCGTCTGGATGTCGTCCACCACCTCATCCGGCGGGCGGCGCATGTTGGCCAGGCTGTGCGCATGGCTGGCCGACAGCGGCAGCAGCATCGAATACGCCTGCGCAGCAATGGCACGTTTGGCGCCGCGAAGGTTGGGCACCAGCACCGAGGCTTTCAGCCCAGGCAGGGTTTTGGCGAACACCACCAGTTCCTCGGTATCGGCCAGTTGCGGCAGCAGGCGCGGCGGCACGAAAGAGCCGACTTCGATCTCGCGCTGGCCGGCGTCATAGGCACCCTGGATCCATTGCAGCTTTTGCGCCGTGGGCAGGATGCGCGAGATGCTTTGCAGGCCGTCGCGCAGGCCCACCTCGCGGATGGTGGCCTGTTCGCAGAGGGTTGGGTTGGGGTGCGTCATGGTCTGGATTTTATTTATTCCGTTTGAATCCGTGTCCCCCATTTTGGAACACCTGAAACTCCAATCGGGAATATCTTGGGCGCCAGGCACGACCTTGGCCTGACCACACTGCGCCTGTCTGCCATGGCGTGCGAGGCCCGCAATATCGCGCGGGCTAGCGAGCTGCCGAGCCGGGTGGGCTCGACCATCAGCAAACGCCGGGCGCAACTGGAAGACCACGTGGGCACCCAGCTGCCGGTGCGCCGGCGGCATGGGCTGGACCCAACCCGGGCCGACGAAGCCCTACTGGAGCAGGCACCCGCCATGCTGGAGAGCAGCCAGCGCATCGAGCGCGATGTGGCGGCCAGCGCGGCCGACCTGCGCGGCCTGCAGTCCCACCCGCACCGCAACGGCCACCTGGCGATGGGGGTGCGCCCTTCACACCCGCTGGCGGACGAGACGTCGGTGCGCTTCGGGCAGACGCTCGACTTTGACCAGGTCAGCCTGCCGGTCAGCAGCGCGAGGCGGCTGACGATGGCACGTGAAGCCGCCGCCCTGGCCCGGCTGACGGGCCGCGAGGCGAGTCGACTGAACGGCGAGAAGGCCATTCAACTGTCGATGAATTTGACAGCCCGGTAGCACTGCACTGCACTGAACGGCATTATTTTTTACCTAACGCGTTGATTTATAAAGGCGCTTTCGCATTTCTGCCGAAGTGGCCTGTTAATTGCTTTTATTTTCCAATCACCAAGGCACACCATGAAACTGCTCACCGCACCCATCACCCGCCTGCTCGGCACAGTCGCGCTGACCGCCAGCCTCGCCACTCTGGCCACGCCCGCCGCTGCCGCGCCCGTTGCACTGGTGAACGGTTCAGGCATCCTCACCGGTGCCACCGGCGTGGTCGTAGGCTCGGTCACCTACAACGTCAGTTTTGTGGACGGCAGCTGCAACAGTCTGTTTGGGGGTTGCGACCCGGCGAATTTTGACTTTCACTCAATTGCCGATGCCATCGCGGCCAGCCAGGCCCTGTTCGACCAGATCATCAACGGATTTGGCAACCACCCGAATCGGATCTTCGGCTGCGGCGGGATCGGTTGCAATATTGAAACGCCAGGTACAACGATTGTGGAATCGGGAAATACCATCGAGCAGGGTGGAAGGGTAAACCTCGTCAGCGGTTTTTTCGCAGTGACCGGAATGGGTGGTTTGGCAACTTTTGATACCACTGGAAACGATTTTGAAGTTTACGCCGACTGGACAGTCGCCACGACCACGGTGGTAGACACCAACGTGCCAGAACCCGGCAGCCTGGCCCTGCTGGGTTTGGGCATGGCGGCGTTGGGCTGGTCGCGACGCAGGTCAACGCGGACGGCAGTCGCTATGCATTCAGGAGCTGTTGACGCATAATCCGCAAGGGGATGCAAGCGGTTTTACCGCCGATGCCCGTAGGCAAAGTGCGGCTTGACGGGCCCGGCATGGCCGTTGAACCGCGTGATGGCCGCGCGCAGGCGCTGTGC
>JANYCG010000039.1 GCA_025360385.1 Burkholderiales bacterium
AGTGGGCAAGCTCTGTCCCCAACTCGAAACGGGCTGTTGGAGGTTCAGATTGTGGGACAGTCCGCAGCCACACGAAGTGGGCAAGCTCTGTCCCCAACTCGAAACGGGATGTTGGAGGTTCTGATTGTGGGACAGTCCGCAGCCACACGAAGTGGGCAAGCTCTGTCCCCAACTGATGGCGTGTAGTGATGACGGACTTCTCTTCTTCCTATCCTGTGGGCATCATCGGTGTGGGCAATATGGGCGGTGGCATGGCCAGCAATTTGCTGGCCAAAGGTTGGCCCGTCAGTGTTTTTGACCTGGACGCGGTTAAAACCGAGAGGTTGAGGCTGATGGGGGCAAAAGTTCGCGTCAATGCTAGATATGTTGCTATTAATTCAGTAATTACCATCATCTGCGTGGTGACTGCTGAACAGACCCGTGAGGTGCTGTTTGGGGCTCAAGGCGTGGCGGCCCACATGCCTCTGGGCCACACCGTGATGTTGTGCCCCACCATGGCGCCGCAAGACGTCGAGTCCATCGCCCAGGCGCTTGTGCCCTTGGGCGTGAACACGATCGACGCACCCATGTCGGGCGGCCCGGCCCGCGCGGCCGATGGCAGCATGAGCCTGATGGTGGCGTGTGCGCCCAACGTGTTTGCGCGGCATGAAGTCTTGCTTCGCGCGCTTTCCAGCAAGCTTTTCAGCATCAGCGAAAAAGCCGGCGATGCGGCCCGCACCAAGCTGGTCAACAACCTGGCGGGCGGCATCAATTTGGTGGCGGCCGCCGAGGTTCTGGTGATGGCGCAAAAAATGGGACTGGACGTGGCCAGAACGCTGGAGGTGATCGAGCAGTCCAGCGGCCAGAGCTGGGTTGGCTCCGACCGCATGCGCCGCGCCCTGGCAGGTGACTACGCCCCGCGCGCCCACATGACCTTGCTTGAAAAAGACACGCGGCTGGCCGTGCAGGCAGCCCGCGCTGCGGGTTGTGAAGGCCCCCTTGGCGCAGCGGCCAGCGCCGTGTTCGCCCAGGCCAGCGCGGGCGGCTTGGCGGGCGAAGATGACGCAGCGCTGTACAAGTGGCTGGGCACGACCGCTGCGGGTTGAACTGTCCCGTTCGGGCTGATCCGTCCCCTACGGATCGATATGTCCCCGTTTGAGGCTGAGCTGGTTCCGTTCGCGCTGAGCTGCTCCCGTTCGGGCTGAGCTTGTCGAAGCCATGTCCAATAGCCCTTCACCCACTCTTGGCGAACGGTTCACGGCGCAGCCCGTAAAATGGCCCGATGATCTCCCGCGAACCCACCATCGAACGCTTGGCAATCGCCAAATCCCTCTTGCTCACGCCCTTTGGCCTGGATGAAAGCCATCTGACCCAGGCCTTGAATGAAATCAAGGCGCACCAGGTCGATGACGCGGATTTGTACTTTCAGTACACCCGCTCCGAAGGCTGGAGCCTGGAAGAAGGCATTGTCAAAACCGGCTCTTTCAGCATTGACCAGGGTGTCGGTGTGCGGGCCGTGAGCGGCGAGAAAACCGCATTTGCGTATTCGGACGATATTTCTCAGGCGTCGCTGCTGGACGCGGCGCGGACGGTGCGCGCCATCTCCAGCGCCGCCAAAAACGCCAAGGTCAAAACCCCGGCCAGCAAGGTGGCCAAAAGCCGCACCCTGTACAACGGCCTGGACCCGATTGCCAGCCTGGACAGCACGGCCAAAGTCGGTTTGCTGGGCAAGGTTGAAACTCTGGCCCGTGCCAAAGACCCGCGTGTGGCCCAGGTCATGGCCGGCCTTGCCAGTGAATACGACGTGGTGATGGTGGCGCGTGCCGACGGCACCCTGGCGGCCGATGTGCGTCCGCTGGTGCGCCTGTCGGTCACGGTGATCGCAGAGCAGACCATCGCCGGCAAAGTCCGCCGCGAGGTCGGATCGGCGGGTGGCGGCGGTCGTTTTGGCCTGGCCTATTTTGACGACGCGTGTATAGAAAAATACGTCAATGAAGCGGTCAAGGCGGCGTTGACCAACCTTGAATCCCGCGCCGCGCCGGCCGGAGAAATGACCGTGGTGCTGGGCAACGGCTGGCCTGGTATTTTGCTGCACGAGGCCATCGGCCACGGGCTGGAGGGCGACTTCAACCGCAAGGGTTCCAGCGCCTTCAGCGGCAAGATTGGCAAACGCGTGGCCGCCAAGGGTGTGACCGTGCTGGACGATGGCACCATCACGGATCGCCGCGGTTCGCTCAATGTGGACGATGAAGGCCACGCCAGCCAGAAGAATGTGCTGATCGAAGACGGGATTTTGAAGGGCTACATTCAGGACGCGATGAACGCGCGCCTGATGGGTGTCAAACCTACGGGCAATGGCCGCCGCGAGAGTTACGCCCATGTGCCCATGCCCCGCATGACCAACACCTACATGACGGCTGGCGACAAAGACCCCAAAGAGATTGTCGCCAGTATCAAAAAAGGCTTGTATGCCACCAACTTCGGCGGCGGCCAGGTGGACATCACCAGCGGCAAGTTTGTCTTCTCGGCCAGCGAGGCCTATTGGGTGGAGAACGGCAAAATCTTGTACCCGGTGAAAGGTGCCACCCTGGTCGGCAGCGGCCCGGAATGCCTCAAAAAAGTGAGCATGATAGGCAACGACATGAAGCTCGAC
>JANYCG010000129.1 GCA_025360385.1 Burkholderiales bacterium
CTTTCAATGGCCGCCGTATTGGCGCCGCTTTTGTCGATGGTGATCTTCTCGGACACGCCGTGCAGGTTGATGGCGCGCTCCAGAAAACGCCGGGCCGCAGCCTTATCCCGCTTGGAAGTCAATAGAAAATCCACTGTATCGCCGCCGCGGTCAACCGCTCGGTAAAGGTATGTCCACTGGCCAGCGACTTTGATGTAGGTCTCATCCATGCGCCAACTCCCACCAACGGGTCGTTTGCGCCGACGAAAGACTGCAGCCACGAGCGGCAATATCTTGATTGCCCAGCGATGTACGGTGCAGTGGTCAACAAAAACACCACCCTCCTGCATCATTTCCTCCACATGTCGCAGGCTCAAAGGGTAGGCAACGTACCAGCGCACACAGGTAAGCATGACTTCCAGCGGGTAGTGCAGCCGCTGGAGAACCTTGTTCAAGGTGCTGTTGATCAGGCTTTTGCGGAAATCAAGCATGGGTCGGATTGTCGTTTACGCTTACTGCGACAGAACCCTTGGCTATCCAGGCAATGACGGGTTCTGCCAACATCAGCCGTCTGTGCTGCAGCGCAAGCCCGATACATCCCCTGCGTATTGGCAGGGTTGGTGCCAACTGTGTTCTCAGATGGGCGCCAAATGTCACGCGGTATTTGAGGCCGTGCTGCAGGCCATGGCGCAAACACCGCGGTGCAGTTCGTTGGTGGAGAACCTGAATTCTCGGCTACGCAACTACTTCACATTGCGCCGCCAACTGGGTGGAGAGTACTTGGGTTTGCTGCAGTTCTTCCTGAACCATCGCACGTTTCTACGCAGCAGAGTTCCTGATCGCGCTGGCAAAACTCCCAAGCAGTTGATGACCGGCCACGCGCATGCTCACTGGCTCACGCTGCTTGGGTTTGGACAGCCACAGCCTCTGCGCGCCTGAGCCGTCGGGGCAAAACAAGCCTCCGTCTAGTTCCAGAGTGCACGCAATATCCCGAACTTTTGGGGGAGCGATTGGCACGCCAGTGGTACCCAAAAAAAACGGCGCTTTTGAACCACGCCGGCGCGCTCCAGGTAGCGCCGAGCCGCTGCCAAGTCCCGCTTGGCGGTGAGCAGGAAGTCCACCGTGTCGCCGCTTTTGTCCACAGCGCGGTACAGATACTTCCACTGGCCAGCAACTTTGATGTAGATTTCATCCACCCGCCAGCTTGTACCGACCGGTTGCTTTCGACGCCGAAAGATCAGAGCCATGACTGGCAGAATTTTCAAGGCCCAGCGATGCACGATAGAGTGGTCCACAAAGACGCCGCGCTCTTGCATCATTTCTTCCAGATGTCGAAAGCTCAACGGGTAGGCTGCGTACCAGCGGGCGCATACCAGCATCACTTCTAGCGGGTAGTGCAGGTGCTTTAGCACTTTGCGTAGTTCAGGGATCATCACCGCAGTGGTAGTCATATCTTGCATCCCACCATTCTCATGCACCAGCGCTTAGCGCGACTGAACCGCGCGGCGTCAATTACAACAACGGCAACGCCGACAACTACCACCGCCGCCACCTCTGCGCGTCTGGGGATGATGCTGACCGATTTGCGCATGCCCACCACACATAAAATCCTGCCCATGCGTCTACTCACCCACCACCACCTTGACACCCAACGCGTCAAAACCCAGTTTGCCAAACTGCAGCAAGCGGTAGCGCGAGACGACTTCAAAAGCCCCAACCTCAAGAAGCTCAGCCCCACGCCGTACTGGCGCTTCAAGATGGACCAGACGCATCGCCTGCTGGTGCAATTTGCACGCCACGGCGACCAAACGGTGTGCCTGGCGTTAGAGGTCATCCTGAACCACGACTACGCCAACTCGCGCTTTTTGCGCGGTGCGTCATTGCAGTGGGATCAGATTGACCTGGACGATGCCACTGCCGCTGCCAATCCGTCTGCACCTACACCAAGCACCGATGCTACTGAGCTGCGCTACCTGCACCCCCAGCGCAGCGACATTCACGTGCTCGACAAAGTGCTCAGCTTTGATGACACCCAGCAAGCCGTGTTCGACACCCCTGCGCCCCTGGTGTTGGTGGGCTCTGCCGGATCGGGCAAAACCGCGCTCACACTGGAGAAACTGCGCCAAGCGCGCGGGCGCGTGCTGTACGTCACCCAGTCGGCCTTTTTGGCGCAAAGCGCACAGGCCATTTACTTTGCCCATGGCTTTGAGGCCGAAGGGCAGGAGCCCGATTTTCTGAGTTACCGCGAGTTTGTGGAGACCATCCAGGTGCCCGCAGGGCGCGAGCTGGACTTTGCCGCGTTCACGGGCTGGTTTGAGCGCTACCGTAGCGCGGCCAAGCAGGCCACTGGCGGGCTGGACGCGCACGCGCTGCTTGAGGAGTTTCGCGGCGTGCTCTCCAGCCGTGCCGATGGCGTTCTGGATCTGAGCGGCTACCTGGCCCTGGGTGTGCGCCAGTCGCTCTTGGACAAAGAGCAGCGCGTGGCTGTTTTTGAATTGTTTGAAAAGTACCGCGCCTGGGCCGCCAATTCAGGCTTTTTCGACTTGAATCTGATCGCACACGCATGGCTGCCACTGGCGCAACCCACCTATGACTTTATGGTCGTCGACGAAGTGCAAGACCTGACCAGTGTGCAACTCGCCTTGCTGCTCAAAACACTGGCCAAGCCGGGTCAGTTCTTGCTGTGTGGCGATTCGAACCAAATCGTGCACCCCAACTTCTTCTCCTGGGGCGCAGTGAAAACCTTGTTCTGGCAAAACGAGGCGCTGGCGCGTGCGCAAACCATTTCGGTGCTGCGTGCCAACTTTCGCAATGGCCAAGCAGTGACGCAGTTGGCCAACCGTTTGCTCAAAATCAAGCACGCGCGCTTTGGATCGATTGACCGCGAGACCAATTTTCTGGTACAGGCCAGCGCGCAAAACAGTGGCACGGTGCAACTGCTGGCGGACCAGGACGCCACGCGGCGCGAGCTCAACAGCAAGACCCGGGGCTCTACGCAATTCGCCGTGCTGGTGCTGCGCGATGAAGACAAGGCGGCGGTGCGCGCGCAGTTCCAGACCCCGCTGGTGTTCTCGATCCACGAGGCTAAGGGGCTTGAGTACGCCAATGTGATTCTGGTTGGTTTTATCTCTGGCCAGCGCCAGGCTTTTGCCGAGATCGCCAGCGGTGTGCAGCCGCAAGACTTGGCGGGCGACACGCTGGACTACAGTCGTGCGCGCAACAAAACCGACCATTCGCTGGAGTTGTTCAAGTTTTATGTCAACGCGCTTTTCGTGGCGCTGACCCGCGCGGTAGACCAGTTGTTGATCGTCGAGGGTGACACCACGCACCCTTTGCTGCAACTGCTAGATTTGCGCACCTCTGAGGCCTTGCAACTGGCACAGGCGCAGGCTTCTACCCAGCAGGAATGGGCGCAGGAAGCGCGTCGCCTGGAGCTGCAGGGCAAGCAAGAGCAGGCCGATGCCATTCGCCAGAACGTGCTGAAAACCCAAAAGCCCAACTGGCCGGCCTGGGACGAGCCCGCGCTGCAAGAACTGCTGCCCAAAGCCCTGCAGCCAGGGCAAATATCAAACAAGCCTCGCCAGGCCTTGTTGGACTACGCGCTGTGGCACGGGCAAACCGGCTGGGTGTTTAACTTGGCCCATGCCAATCGGTTTGAGCCCGCTGTGCAGTTGGCGGTGGCCTTTCAAACCGCTGACGGGCCGAGCCCTGCCACGACACGTTATGAAACCGCCAAAGCTTATGCCGCCCGCGGGGAAGCCGAGCGCCAATCGGCTGCGCATTTTCTGGCTAAAAAGTTTGAGGCAGTCTTTGATCGCCAGCACCAGCCCTACGCCAGCCGCAACTTCAAAGAGGTGCTGCGCCAGTGTGACCAGTTTGGCCCGGACCACCGCACCTTTTTCAACGCCACGCCGCTGATGTTGGCCGCGCAGTGCGGCAACGCACCATTGGTCCAAGCCCTACTTGCGCGAGGTGCCGACCCACTGGTACGCGACCACTACGGCCACAGCGCTTGGGACTACGCCCTAGAGCGTTTTCTGGACGCGCCCAACCCCGGCACCTACGCCCATCACCTCGATGCGTTATACCCCCTGCTGTCACCGCCGGTCATCGATGTGCAAACCAGCAACCGATTGGTGCGCCTAGAGCGCCACCAGGGAGAATACTGGTTGTTCAGCCTGATGCTGGTGAGTTACAAAAAGCTGTATTCACAAGCGGTACCGCAGCCGCACATACAGCGCAATCTTTCTGGCTTTTGTGCTGATCTTTTGATGCGCAATGTCCACCTTTTGCCATCCAGCGTGCTGGTTCCTGAGCGTACTCGCCGCACCTACTTCAATGGGGTACTGGCCCGCGCCGAAGTGCACAGCAAATACCAGCCCAGCCGCCAGCTCTGGCTACGCACGCGCAACGGTTTTTATACATTCAACCCCGACCTGAAACTGCGCGCGCACCACACGGGCAACTGGCTGCCCTGGAAACAGTGGCTGAACCAGCCGCTGGTGTTTGCTGGGTGTGGCATCAAAAACCAAGAGGCATACGGATATCCAATTCGCCGCCATTCACACGCCACAAATCGTAGATTTGAAAGTGAACAGGAAAGCCAATGAAATCAACGATCTACCAACACCACCCCCGCGCCAGTGGTGGATTTGCATACCGTCAGTTATTGCACTGAAAACGAGGGGACCCCAATCAGCGCTCTTCGCGTGTGTGCCAGACACGTAAGATGAAGACTGTTGATTCGACCAACTCGTAGCGCATTTCGTAGTTGCCGACTATGATGCGACGCACCTCGCGCGGCAAGTATTGTTCCAGTTGTCGGCCGCATT
>JANYCG010000130.1 GCA_025360385.1 Burkholderiales bacterium
GCCGCTCACCACGGCCGTGGCCGGGTCAATGATCGGCGAAATTGGCGCCCTGGGCGGCGGCCTGATCCCCAATGCCATGGGCATGAGCAAACAACACACCGGCAGTTACCTGTGGGGCTTCATCGCCTTCGCCATTTGCGCAGCAGCCATGCTCTTCTTGCTGCGCTTCATGCAAATTCGCTGGACGCGGACGTGGGCCGAAAAAGGTGGTCGGGCGCGAGCTTAGCGAGTGCTATATAGTAAATAGCAAACTATTGATATTCCACGGGAACATAGCGATCAAAAAAGCTCAACACTTCGTAAAATCAGCCCACAACAACACCCTTGTTAGTTGTGGATACTGACCACCTGAATCCCATCAAACTTCATGTGGTGCAGAAACTCCCGCAGGATCAGCAGCACAGCACCTGAGCGAGCCTCTGCGACCCACGGCGCAGCGGTGCCAGCGACCGAGGTAAAAGCCGAGCGCCCACCTGAGCACAGCGCCACAAGATCGTTGAAGGCCCGCTCAACCGCTTGCACACTTAGCGCCGCACCCGAAGCCACACCACATGCCAAAGCAATTCGCCGCACAGCTTCGTCAGATGACTGCAAAGCCGGACGGGGCAAGCCAACCGCCAAATGCCGCAGCTTGAACATCTCGTCTTCCACGACCGCAATGGCGTTTTCCAGATGCAGCGGTCTGGGCGGATAGGGCCTGAAAAACTCGTCCGACGTTTTCACCGAGCCGAGCGCCAACGTGTGTACAACGCCTGCACCCGCACCGGCCTGCAAGACAACTTCGCTTTGCTGCTCCCCAATGTGGAGTGTGATCATTGCCTTTGACAGAAAAGACGAAGGCCGCATATAGCGGCCTTCCATTTGGTGCATCTTTCAGCTTGTTAGCGTCCAGAGCGCATATCCCAATCGTGATAGTGCTTGAAGTGTAGCGCCGTTCAGTGTAAAAACACAAGCTGACAAAGACGAGTCAGAAATCAAGGGAGACAGAATGGCCAAAATGCGTTACCGGCTTGCGCTGGATTTGGGTTCGACCTCGCTGGGTTGGGCGATGTTACGGCTGGATCCTGAAAATAAGCCTTGTGCCGTCATCAAGGCGGGCGTGCGGATATTCTCTGACGGACGCAACCCAAAAGACGGATCCTCACTAGCGGTGACGCGGCGCGACGCGCGGGCCATGCGGCGCAGGCGGGATCGCCTGCTCAAGCGCAAGGCACGCATGACGCGCTCGCTGATCGAGCATGGTTTCTTCCCGGCAGACGATGCCAAACGCAAAGAGCTTGTCACGCTCAACCCCTATGCGCTGCGCGCCAAAGGGCTGGACGAGGCCCTTAAGCCAGAGGAATTCGCCCGCGCGCTGTTTCACATCAACCAGCGCAGGGGCTTCAAAAGCAACCGCAAAACCGATAAAAAGGACAACGACAGCGGCGCATTGAAAACCGCCATCAGCAAGCTGCGCGAATCCATGAGGCTCGAAAACTGCCGAACGGTAGGTGAATGGTTGCACAAACGGGATGCGGCGGGCTCTACAGTGCGGGCGCGTTATCGGCAGGAGAAAGTGCAAAAAGAGGACGGCAAAACAAAAATCAACAAAAGCTACGACCTGTACATTGACCGGGCGATGATTGCCGATGAGTTCGACGCGCTGTGGGCAAAACAGGCGTCCCTCAATCCCGGCTTGTTCACCGAAGCCGCACGCGCCGATTTGAAGGACGTTCTGTTGCACCAACGGCCGCTCAAACCCGTCAAACCTGGGCGCTGCACCTTCCTGCCCGACGAAGAGCGCGCCCCGCTGGCGCTGCCCAGCACACAGCGGTTCCGCATGTACCAGGAAGTCAACAACCTGCGGATTTTGCGTGAAGGATTGAAAGAAGAACCTCTCACCCTCAAGCAACGCGACGATCTCATCGCCGCGCTGGAGCAAAGCAGCAAACGCAGCTTCACCCAGATCAAGAAGCTGCTGGGTGTGGGCGGCGCGGTGCAATTCAATTTTGAAGACCCCAAACGCCAGGAGCTCAAAGGCAATGTTACCAGCGCCATTTTGAGCAGGTCAGAACATTTTGACGATGCCTGGTTTGCCTTTAATGAGGCGAAGCAAGATGCCATCGTGCTGCAATTGGTGGGCGAAGAGAACGAGGCCAAACTCGTGCGCTGGCTTCAGGAGGAAACAGGCATTGACGAAGCCCGTGCCGAGGCCATTGCCAACACCGGCCTGCCAGAGGGCTATGGCAGCCTGTGCGCCAAGGCGCTGGCACGCATCCTGCCGGAGTTGCGGCGCGATGTGGTGACGTATGACAAAGCCGTGTTGGCAGCGGGTTTTGACCATCACAGCCACATCAGCCCTGCCGCTACTGGCGAAATCCTGATGGAACTGCCCTACTACGGCATTCCATTGCAGCGCCACGTCGGTTTCGGCACCGGTGCGCCGGAAGACCGGGAAGAAAAGCGCTACGGCAAGATCGCCAACCCCACAGTTCATATCGGCTTGAATCAGGTCCGTCTGGTAGTGAATGCACTCATCAAACGTTACGGCCACCCGAGCGAAGTGATTGTGGAACTGGCACGCGACCTCAAACAAAGCAGAGACCAGCGCGATGAGGAAAACAAGCGCCAGGCGGACAACCAGCGGCGCAACCTGCGCATGCGCACGGACATTGCCATAGTCTTGAACACCAACCCGGAGCGCGTCAAAGCAGCAGACATCCAAAAAATGATTCTGTGGGAGGAGTTGAGTTTCGACCCGGCAGACCGTCGTTGCCCCTATTCGGGCGAACAGATCAGCGTCACGATGTTGCTGTCTGACCAAGTTGAAATCGAACACATTCTGCCGTTTTCAGAAACGCTGGATGACAGCTTGAACAACAAGACCGTGGCGCTGCGCAATGCCAACCGCGTCAAAGGCAACCGCACGCCTTGGCAAGCCAAACACGATTTAGCCGCCCAAGGCTGGGCCTATGAGGGCATTTTGAACCGCGCGGAGTTGATGCCCAAATTCAAACGCTACCGCTTTGCGGAAGACGGCATTCAGCGCTGGTTGAAGGAAGACAAGGGCTTTCTGGCCCGCGCGCTCAACGACACGCGCCACATGAGCAAGGTGGCACGTGAGTACCTGAGCCTGATCTGCCCGCAAGACACACGCGCCATTCCTGGACGCATGACGGCCATGCTGCGCGCCAAGTTCGCGTTGAACGACGTGTTGGGTGTCGATGGCATCAAAAACCGCAATGACCACCGGCACCACGCGGTAGACGCTTGCGTGATTGGCGTTACCGACCAGGGTTTGTTGCAGCGCTTTGCGCGAGCCAGCGCGAGCACGAGGGAAAAGCAGCTCAACCGCCTGGTGGAAAACATGCCTTTGCCGTGGGAAAGTTACCGTGACCATGTGAAGCGGGCGATTGACAACATCTGGGTGAGCCACAAGCCGGATCATGGTCATGAAGGCGGCATGTTTGACGCTACTATTTACGGGCTCAGAGGCCCTGGCAAGGTAACTTATCGGCAGGAAATTGACGGTTTACGGCAACGGCCAATCTTGAATCGTGAAGTGGTTGAGTTTTCTGATGGCGGACCTCAGATATCTTCCGGACATCGGCATGGCGTTCTTGGCGATGGGACACCCAAGCCATATATGGGCCTCTGGAGTCGGAGCAACTACGCTATTGAGATTTTCCGCACTGAACAAGGCGCATGGAGCGCGGAGGTCATAGAGCGTTACCGTGCTTACCAAATTGCAGCCACCAGCGGAGCAGGCAGATTGAGGCATGCAACGCTCAGCCTCTCCAATCAACCCCTTGTCATGCGATTGTTGATTGATGATGTCATTTGTGCAGAAATTGAAAGCACTTGCTTATTGTTGAAAGTTTTGAAAATCAATAGCAGCGGCGCGATCACATTTGTACTTCACAACGAAACCAACGTTGGTGCACGCTACATTGAAAAGCTTGCGGCGCAAAAAAATCAAAAAATGGGAAAGCCGTTTAACGCAGTTGCACTGGTAGATGAATTTTTCCAAAAAAGTATTTCACCTGCCAGCTTGAAGTCATTCAAAGCCCGCCGCATCACCATCTCCCCCCTTGGTGAACTTCGAGACCCTGGTTTCAAGCCTTGAAATTTGCAATTCGTATCCAATTAGATACAATGCAATCCTTATCCATCCAGCAAACAGCCGAGTTCGTGGAGTGGCTTGACGAACTCAAAGACCAACGTGCCCAGTTGCGGATTGCCGCCCGGCTGCGTTTGGCCGAAGCGGGCAATCTGGGAGATTGGAAGTCTGTTGAAGGGACACTGTCCGAAATGAGGGTGAATGTAGGCTCTGGTTATCGCTTGTACTTCACGCGAAAGGCCAACGTGCTAATCGTCATGTTGGCAGGCGGCGACAAGTCAAGCCAAAGCCGCGATATCGCACGCGCCAAGCGAATTTTGAAAGAATTGGAGTCGTGATGAGCAAAGCAGTTTCAACCCGTAAGCTGATTCCATTTGATGCGGCCCGCTATTTGACGGACGATGCCGCCATCGCTGAATACATGACGGCCGTTTTTGAAACGGGCGACCCCGATCTGCTGCTGCTTGCGCTGTCTGACGTCGCCCGCGCGCGTGGCATGGCGCAGGTGGCCAAAGATTCAGGCTTGGGCCGGGAAAGCCTGTACAAGGCGCTCGCGCCGGGGGCCAAGCCCCGGTTTGAGACGGTGATGAAGGTGATGGCCGCGCTGGGCATCCAGATGCAGGCCACACCGGCGCAGCCCGCTCACTGAGCCGCCAACTCGCTGGAAAGCCAAAATGATCGGCCGCATCGTAGAAGTGGCCGACGACAACCGCCACCTGCGCGTGCACCGCGGCTTCATGGTGGTGCAAGACACGGCGGGTGAACGCAAAGAGCTGGGCCAGGTGCCGCTGGACGACATTGCCGCTGTCATCGCCAATGCCCACGGCCTCTCGTATACCAACAACCTGCTGGTGGCGCTGGCTGAGCGCGGCGCTCCCTTCGTGTTGTGCGGTGCCAACCACAACGCTGTGGGCATGTTGATTCCCATTGAAGGCAACTTTGAGCAAGCCAAACGCATCGAGGCGCAAATTGCCGCATCGCAGCCAACCCACAAACGCCTGTGGGCGGCTGTGGTGCGCGCCAAACTGGAGCAGCAGGCGGCTGCGCTAGAAGCCACGGGCGCACCTACCGCACCACTCACCGCCCTTGCCGCCAAAGTCAAAAGCGGCGACCCTGAGAACCTTGAAGCCCAGGGCGCACAGCGCTATTGGCGGCTGTTGTTTGGCGACTCGTTTCGCCGCGACCAAGACGGCGGTGGCCCCAACGCCATGCTGAACTACGGCTACACCGTGCTGCGTGCCACCACCGCCCGCGCCATCGTGGCGGCTGGCCTGCACACCAGCATTGGCCTGCACCACAGCAACGACACCAATGCCATGCGCCTGGTGGACGACGTGATGGAACCGTTTCGCCCGATGATCGATTTGAAAGTCTGGCAGCTCAACCGCAATGGCGAAAAGGAAGTCACGCCGGACACCAAACGCGCCCTGGTGCGCACGCTGTATGACGACATGCAGACCGACGCCGGCGCCACACCGGTGATGGCGTGCATCCAGAAACTCGCCACCTCACTCGCGCAGGTTTATCTGGGCGAGCGTGACAAGCTGGATCTGCCCTTGCCAGGGCTCCCATTGGCGCTCGCCTCTGCGCTGCAAGATGAATAGCAGTCTGCTGCCATGTTGTCAGGGTACAGGCTGATGTGGGTGGTGGTGATGTTCGACCTGCCGGTGGTTGAAAAGGCCGAACGAAAAGCGGCGACCGAGTTCCGCAACGGCCTCTTGGACATGGGTTTCGAGATGAGCCAGTTCAGCGTGTACATGCGCTTTTGCACCAGCCAGGCCCAGGTAGACACCTACAATAAACGCGTCGAATTGGCGCTACCCGAAGGCGGCAAAGTCAACGTGCTGCAATTCACCGACAAACAGTACGAACGCATCATCAGTTTTCACGGAAAAGCCAAACAAGCGCCGAATAAAACACCCGACCAGTTCGATCTTTTCTGACAATGAACCTGATTTTCCAGCCTCAGAAAGCAGAAAACCCCTTGACGAATCAAGGGGTTACTGCAGCGCTAGTCTAGACGATTGGGATATGCGCTCTGGCCGGAACCCTCTCAAACAGGCCTTGAAAATTTATTTTAGTCTAGACGATTGGGATATGCGCTCTGGCCGGAACTGATGATAGTTCCGCCCGTGCGACCGCCGCAGTCTAGACGATTGGGATATGCGCTCTGGCCGGAACTAGCGCACCGTGGTGGTTTGCGCCGGGTTCAGTCTAGACGATTGGGATATGCGCTCTGGCCGGAACGCCACAGGATCGGGGGCGATGAGGGTGCGCAGTCTAGACGATTGGGATATGCGCTCTGGCCGGAACAGCTGCATCACCGCCCACTCAGCCGCCATC
>JANYCG010000137.1 GCA_025360385.1 Burkholderiales bacterium
GACTTGATGAAGTCCGCGCTGTCGGCATTGATGGTGCCGTCGCGGTCGAGGATGACGAGTTTCATGCGGTGGCCCCGGTGGTGCGCGTCGGTCACGCGGCGAGCTTGGACAGGTCGGCGACGCGGTTCATGGCGGCGTGCAAGGCGGTGAGCAAGCCCAGCCGGTTGATGCGCAGGTTCATTTGTTCGGCGTTGACCATCACGACTTCAAAGAAAGCGTCCACCGGCCCACGCAGGGCCGCCAGCGACTGCAGCGAGGCGGTGTAGTCGCCGGCGTCGAACAAGGCATTGGCCTTGGGGCCGATGTCTTTCAGCGCTTTGTGAAGGGCGATTTCCGCCGGCTCCTTGAGCAGGACTTCGCTGACGTGCGGGTCTACAGCATCAGTTTTCTTCAGGATGTTGCTGATGCGTTTGTTGGCGGCGGCGAGGGCGGGGGCCTCTGGCAAGGCAGCGAAGGTGCGCACGGCGTCCAGGCGCTTGGGCACTTCGGCAAGACGCTGGGGCTTGAGCGCCAGCACCGCTTCCACTTCCTGCGCGCTGTAACCCTGTTCGCGCAATGAACCGGCAAGGCGGTCGTAGACGAAGTCAATTAGTTTTTCGACCACATCCTCCTTCACTCGTCCCATAAAAGAGGGAACTGCGCCCGCAATCAAGTCTCGCAGTTCCAGAGGCAAGTTCTTTTCAATCAGCATGCGTATCACGCCTAAGGCATGGCGGCGCAACGCAAACGGGTCTTTGTCGCCAGTGGGCAAGTTGCCAATCCCGAACATCCCAACCAATGTTTCCAGCTTGTCAGCCAAGGCCAACACGATACCTACTTCGTTGCGCGGAAGAACGTCTCCGGCGAAACGTGGTTTGTAGTGATCCTCAATGGCGAAGGCGACCCTCTCCGGGCATTTGTCTTCCAACGCGTAGTAGCGCCCCATAATGCCCTGCAACTCAGGGAACTCACCAACCATGTCGGTCAACAGATCAGTCTTGGCCAATTCCGCTGATCGCAGAACATCCGCGACCAACACCGGGGATAACCTATTTGCAATAGCTTCGGCGACTTTTCTCACTCGAGTCATTCGATCAAATTGAGTGCCTAGCTGGTTGTGGTAAACCATCTTGTCCAGGCCCTTGACCCGTGATGCCAGCGTCTTCTTGCGGTCCTGGTCGAAGAAGAACTTGGCGTCGGCCAGACGCGGCCGCACCACGCGTTCGTTGCCGCCTATGACCAGACTGGCATCTGCGGGTGTGATGTTGCTGACCACTAAAAACTTGTGGGTGAGCTTGCCAGCACCGTCCAGCAAGGGGAAGTACTTCTGGTTGGCCTTCATCGTGAGGATGAGGCACTCTTGCGGCACGTCCAAAAATTCTTTCTCAAACGCGCAGACCAGCACGTTCGGACGTTCAACCAGTGCGGTCACCTCGTCCAGCAACGCATCGTCTTCAATTGGTTTGCAGTCGCCACCCACCTGCACCGCAGCGGCGGCCAGTTGCCGAACAATTTCTGCGCGCCGCTCGGCAAAATTGGCAATCACCGCGCCGTCTTTTTGCAAGGTGGCGGCGTAGCTGTCGGCATGCGGCACCACCACGGGGTCAACCTGCGCCTCAAACCGGTGGCCGTGCGTGCTGTTACCCGCTTTCAAGCCCAGCGCTTCGACGGCCACCACATCGGCCCCATGCAGGGCCAGCAGCCCATGCGCCGGCCGTACAAAACTCACGCTGCTCCAGCCCGGCAGCTCGCAGCCGCTTTCCAGCTGGTAGCTCATGACTTTGGGGATGGGCAATTTGGCAATCGCGTCTTCCAGCGCCTTTTGCAGGCCGGCGGCCAGCGTGGCGCCAATGGCAATGCTTTCGTAAAACAAGGCCTCGGCCTTACCGTCGGGCGCGCGCTTGAGGCCAGGTACGGCAGAGGCGTCGGCGCCCAGCGCCGCCAGCCTCTTGATGAGCGCGGGCGTGGCCTGGCCTGCTGCATCCAGGCCCACGCTGACCGGCATGAGTTTTTGCGACACGGCCTTGTCGGGCGCGCGATCAAATACATCTTTCACCCACACTGCTAGACGGCGAGGCGAGGCGAACGCAACACAAACAGAGTCATTGAGCCCCATGCTTGTATCAACGAGACCATGATCTCCCAAGCGCATCCACACCTGGCTGGCAAATGCGTTTCCAAGATTCCTGAGCGCCTTGGGCGGCAGCTCTTCTACAAACAGTTCGACCAATAGATTCTTCATTTACTCTTTTGATTTTCTCTTTTGACTTGCTCTAACAATTGACTTCACGCAAGTTATTTGCGGAAATTCACCAGTTTCAATCCCAGCTTGGGCGCTACTTTACGCATCACCCCATCCATCGTGGCAATGGTTGTGCAGCCGACCCGCTTTGCCAAACTTAAATGCAATGCATCCGGCGCACGTAAATTTGAGCTGGTTTGGCTGCACAGCGCCGCTGCGTC
>JANYCG010000147.1 GCA_025360385.1 Burkholderiales bacterium
ATCGGTTGCCATGCCATCATATTCTCCCTGCCGCGATCAGCGGCGCTTCACAGTTTAGATGACTGACGGACCCTATACAGACCAACGCCGTTGCACAGATGTGGGCGGAACACTCAAGGCGGCGGCCAGATCATCGATAAAGATTGAGGGCCAGCAGCATGCAGCCGAAAACAATGTAGGGCGCCATGCGAAACAGCGGTGAAGCGTGCTCGGCCAGCACCGACTCCTTGTTGAACAGCTTGCGCAGCACGCGGTACGGTTGCAGCAAACCCGGGGCCTTCTTGTTCTGCAACCTCGCGCGCCACTGGTTGACCCAGCCCGACATCAGCGGCGCGATGACCAGCGCCACAATAATGGCCATCAGTTGTGACAGGAGCCCGAGCCAACTCATTGCTTGACCACCAGCAGCACCACAATCAGCGTCACGAAGCTGTACATCAGATAGACCGAAATGCGGCCCTGCTGCAACATGCCAATCAGCCTGGAACAGCGCTCGATCAGCGACGCCACTGGCAGGTAGAACCAGTACCACATGGGGTCTTCCACAGTCACGCGATAACGCGGTTGCGCATCAAATGGTGTCGGCAATTCGCGCTTCATGCGGAACATGGGCTCAAAAATTTGCCGGATCGGTTGCCCAAAGCCTTCTGCCGTGTCCTGCATGCGTGGATTTTGCCAAGGGTAGCCGCAATCCCAGGGTGGCACGCGGCGCGTGCCCCGATGGTAAGTCTTGCGCACCAGCAGGTAAGCCAACGCAAAACAAGCCAGGATACCGAGCAGGAATATCGCAGGCGCATAGCTGGCACGCTCAATGCTCACCGGCACCAGCAGCCAGCCACTGTCGGCAACTGTCTTCGCCAGGCCGGCTGACACCAGCAACTGCGTGACCGGATCTATCAATCCAATGACTTGATTGGGCAGCAGGCCCAACGCCAGACAACCAGCCGTCAGCCACAGCATGCCAATGCGCTCCCAGGAACGGGCATCGTGCGCACGTGACAACTTTTCCTCACGCGGTTGGCCCAAAAAAATAACGCCAAAATACTTGACCATGGTGAAGCCCGAAAGCGCGGCAATGAGCGCAATCAGTCCGGCCAACACCGGCACCAGCATATTGAGAAATGAACTTGGCAAGCCGGTCGTGAACAAGAAGCTTTGCAACAACAACCACTCTGCAACGAAGCCACCCAAAGGCGGCAGGCCGGCACAGGCCAGCACACCGATCAGCGTCGGCCACGCCACCCACGGCATGTAACGCATCAAGCCGCCCAACTTACCCAGGCTGCGCTCGCCTGTGGCATGCATCACGGCGCCAGTGCTGCAAAACAGCAGGCTCTTGTAGAAAGCGTGGCTCAACAAGTGATAAAGAGCCGCCGTCAGGGCCAGCGCCGACAGTGTTTTCATGCCATAGGCCGAAAACAATAGCGATAGCCCAATGCCGGCACACATCAGACCCACGTTCTCAATCGATGAATAGGCCAGCAAGCGCTTCATTTCGACTTGCACGGTGGAGAAAACAACGCCGAACAGGGCGGTCGCCAAACCGACGGCCATCAGCAACGCGCCCCACCACCAAATGCGTGTCTGCAGCAAGTCAAACGACACCCGCAACAGGCCATAAAGGGCGATCTTCAACATGACACCACTCATCAAGGCCGATACCGGTGACGACGCCGCTGGATGTGCTTCCGGCAACCAGACATGCACCGGCAAAATGCCCGCCTTGGCGCCAAAACCAAAAACTGCAAGAACAAAGGCGATTGAGGCCCAAAACGGCGACAGGTGCTGCGAACGCATGTTGGCAAACGTGTAGTCGCCGGTGTTGGCCTGCAGCACACCAAAGCAAAGCAGAATGCCCAACGCTCCGATATGCGCCACCAGCATGTAAATAAAGCCCGCGTTGCGAATTTCCGGGATGCGGTGGTTGGAGATGACCAGAAAAAATGACGACAAGGCCATGGTCTCCCAAACCACCATGAAGGCATAGGCATCGTCGGCCAGCACGACCATCGCCATACTGGCCAGAAAAACGTGATACTCCAGGCAAATCAGGCCTGGAGGGGTTCCCTCACCCTTGCGAAAATAGCCCGCCGCAAAGGCGGAGACGCCAGCCGAGGCGCCGCCAATGAGCAGCAGGAAGAAGCTGGACAAGCTGTCAAGGCGCAGGTGAAAGGGTAGCTGCGGCAGCCCGATTGGCAGCACCGCGACCTCGGGACCATTGCCGATAGCGCTCAGCGCCAGTCCCAGCAACACCAGCGAAAAGAAACCACTGGCTGGAAACAGCACAATGGCCACAAACCTGAAACGCCTGAGTGCAAACACACCCAGCACCCCGATCAGAAACCAAGCGACAACCACCAGCAGGACCCAGTCGAGATGGACCCACGCGGCAAAATCGGGGAAAACGTTCATTCAGGCGCAGTCTGTCG
>JANYCG010000237.1 GCA_025360385.1 Burkholderiales bacterium
GCTGGGGCGGCACTGCGGTAGGCGGGTTGGGGTGACGATTCAGTTTTAGAGCTGTTCTACTGAAAAAATCGTCAACTATCCCTACCAACATTGCGTGTGAAGCTATATAAATTGACTGTCATTTGCTTAAATAATAATCAACAACTTAAAAAATTGGTGGGCTGGCGTCTATTGAAAGATGCCTTAAAACCCGCATGAATGCTAGGTTCTGACTTTTACAAAGTCTATTTGCACCCCCATCTGTACCCCCGTTTTGCCTTTGATACCCCGGTTTTAGATCACCTTTTGCATGGTGTCCGCAAAACTGGGGGAGCGCAATAAATCAAAGGGAACCAGTCGGTTTCCAACAACAACCCGTCAGACTTTTGATGCCCCCCCCTACTGGCAGGATGCGACCAGCTCACGCGATGCCCGAACCTCCTCATTCACCAGCTTGGACAGCTCCCGCAGTTGCGCCCGGTGGCCGCCTGTCCAGGCATTCCTGCTAACCCGCTGCCTGCCTTCAAGCGACCTAGGCCCGGTGGACTTAGCCCACGGCATCCACTGTCTGATTAACTCGGCTTGCCGCGCCCTGCGCTCTGGTGTCCAGGTAGTTGCCATTGTCAGTCTCCAATAGTTTGTTTTGCTCACTCTGAATATTTCCCGCGCCTGACTGTATGCCACTATGCGATGGTGTACCGGCATAGGCATTGTTCACCTGTTGCGGCCCGGTGGTCATGTTGGCCTGCTTCACGAATTGGACAGGACGCGGGTTCTTGATCTCGGCCAGCGCCTCCAGTGTTGCCCTGCACTGCGCTTGTGCCTTGAGTGCCAGGGTCAGATTGACCTGAAACTGCTTCAGGCCATCTTGATTAGCTGCTCGTCTTGCCAGACTGGTGAACATGGTTTCCAGGGTCTTGGCCTGCTGGTACAGCATCCCCTCGATTGGCCGCATGTTGCCATCTTGGACTATTACTGTCTGCTCGCCTAAGCCGTTGCACAGCTCTTGCAAGCCGACTTCACCTGCGAACTTGCTCCAGGACAGAATGCCCACAGCGTTTTGAGTGTTCGATGACAGGACGATCTGATGCGGTGCCATAGTCTTTGGCTTGTCTGCCACGGGTGTGACCTTATTTTCCGGTGTTGCCGCCGGTGGCTTTTTAGGTGTTGCTTTGGTTGCCATGATGATGTGCTCCTTCAGTTTGTAAATCGTCTGTCCCGGTGTAGCGATTCCACAGCGCCAGCCCCACTGCGCATCGCCCGCCGTATCGGGTGCCACGGCCCGCCGCAATGCAGTTATGGCAATTGAAGTGGTGCGCGTGGTACGCCTGCGCCGTTGATTGCGCCGTAGCAGTCAGCAACGGCCCGCGCTGCCTAAATAGTCGCTTTGGTTCGGTCGGTGTTGGCTTGAGTAGGTCGCCTGTAAGTAGCTCATTCGCCGCATGGGCTTCAATGTCGATTGTTTTACACGTATCAGCCGTATCACCCGTGCAAGCCAATGCCCATGCGGGTTGCGCCTGATACGTCTGCGTTTCCCCTACCGTATCAGCCGTATCACTGGCCACCACGCCGCCCGATCCTGATACGCCTGATACGTCTGCCGTATCAGTGACGTATCGGCCAAAACCCGCATGAATAGGGGCTTGCACGCCTGATACGTTTGATACGTCTGCTTTTAACGATGCCAGCCACGATTCAAGCGCCATACTCACCCCCTGCCAGCTTGTCCGGGTCAACCGGGTACAGCTTCACGCCGCGCCCGGCTATCCGCATGTACCGCGCCCGTTCCCCATTCGCCCCCGATGTCGGTAGTGCTTGGGCTTCCTGCAACACATCCAACGCCCGCTTGAAGTCGATCCCCTTGGTCGCTTCGCGCATACCGTCCGTGGTGAACAGGTATTCGCGTTCGCCGTTGGTGTCACGCCACCAGCCCGCCCGGTCGCGTATCTGCACGTCGTTGGTGGTGTCCGCGTCGGAAAACCGCCCGTCGCCGTGTCGCTGGATAAAGCCCGATACCCGTTGCAATATCTGCCGCCGTTCGTCATTGCCTTTGCCACGCATGGATTGCCACAGTTTGAACCCGTGCGCTGCCGCTTCGCCCGCCGCCCCCACTGGCCAGCCTGTCACGCCGTAGTCGGTCGCCAGTTCACCCGCAAGCCCGATCAAGGCAAACCGCGCCGCTGCCCGTTTGTCTTGCCCTTCGGTGCCATCGGTGGCAAACATCGGTGCGGCCTTCACTTCCTCCAACATGGCGCAAAGGTCGCTTGCATCGAACGTCAGCTTTTCCAGAAACGCCCGGCCCGCCTGTCCGTGGTGTTGCGCT
>JANYCG010000259.1 GCA_025360385.1 Burkholderiales bacterium
GCTGGCCGTGCCGCGCCAGCCGGCTTTCACGGTGGCCAGCGCGTCACCGCCCTGCGCACCGATGCCCGGGATCAGCAGGGGCACATGTGGCGCCACCTGGCGCACCCGATCGATCTCGCCGGGGTAGGTGGCGCCCACGACCAGGCCCAGCTGGCCATTGAGGTTCCAGGGTCCTTGCGCAAGCTTGGCAACGTGCTCGTAGAGCAAGGGTTCGCCCGGCACGCTGGAGAAGCGCTGATTCTGCAAGTCATCACCGCCTGGGTTGGAAGTGCGGCACAGCAAAAACGCGCCCTTGCCCGCGTATTTGGCCGGGTTCAGGTAAGGCGCCACCGAGTCAAATCCCATGAAAGGCGACAGAGTGACGGCATCAGCGCCATAACGCTCAAACGCCTCAATGGCGTATTGGTCTGCCGTGCTGCCGATGTCGCCGCGTTTGGCATCCAGGATGATGGGCACGAAGGGTGCCACCCGGCGCATATGCTCCATCAAGCGCTCCAACTGGCCTTCGGCACGGTGGGCGGCAAAGTAGGCGATTTGCGGTTTGAAGGCGATCACCAGGTCTGCTGTGGCATCGACAATGGCGGCGCAAAAGTCGTAAATCTTGTTGGAATCGCCCTTGAATTTGCCGGGAAACCGGGTGGGCTCCGGATCAAGCCCCACACACAGCATGGAATTATTTTGGCGCTCGGCCGCGCCCAACATGTCAAGAAAAGTCATGGGTTTATTATCGACGCAGATAATTTGCCGCATGGCTAACCAGCACTTTGGGAACGAGACATGGCCGATCTGAAAAACCCCGCTCCAGCAACCGCTCAAAGCCGCACCAGCGCCTTGATCTTGCTGCATTGGGCCTGCCGAATGATCTCTCTGATTTTCACGTCAATGGCCTGCCTGTCGCCCCTGGCCCAGGCGGCCGACAAGCCGCAGGCCGCGCCCACCGTGGTGGATGTCGGCGTGTTTTTGAACAATATCCGCGCCATCAATCTCAAGGAGCGCAAGTTCCAGGCCGACTTCAACCTCTGGTTTCGCTGGCAGGGCGACGCCGTGAACGCGCTCGACGGTTTTGAGGTGGTGGACGGGCAAATTGACCTGAAAGAAGAGCTGGTCAAAAAGAAAGTTGGCGATACCCACTACGGTCTGTACCGCATTGTGGCCACGATCCACAACAACTTCGATTTGTCCAAATACCCGCTGGATGACCATGCCCTTCAAATCCAGATTGAAGACGTGAAACATGACCTGTCCGAACTGGTCTACCGACCGGACACAAACCACATCAACCGAAGCGCCCAAGTGCATGTGCCAGGCTGGAACACTGGCCAATTCACTGCGGCTGTGTCAGTCGAAAAATACCCCACACGCTACGGTGACACCACGCTGAGCACCGCGTCGCCTACCACGGCCGCCGCAGTTTCCAGCTATTCGCGCTTCAGCTTTGTGCAGGAAATCAGGCGCAACGGATATGGCAACTTTTTCAAGCTGTTTTCCATGCTGTTTCTGGCCGGCATTTTGTCGTTTTTTGCGTTCAGGGTCAGGGCCGACTACCTGGATTCGCGCCTGGCGCTGATTGTCTCTGGAATTTTCATGGCGGCCATCACGTCCAGCATCATCGCCAACAGCCTGCCGGAAAGCGACAGCTTCGACATGGCCGAGCAGCTTTACCTGGCCACCATGGGCTTCATATTCACAACTTGCCTGGCCAGCCTGTACACCTTCAAGCTTCACATGGCCGACCTGCAAGACAAGGCCAGCCTGTTGTCACGCCGCCTGGGCCTGGTTTTGCCGGTGCTTTACGTCATTGTGCTGGCGCTCATCGTGCACCTGGCGCACAGCGAGATTTAACCCGTGTCTTCCATGTCTACATCATTCGTCAAGTAGGCCTGCCGTCGCCGACCGCGTGAAAGGCTTGCGCTGCGCCGCCTGTGGCGGCATTTTGGGGCTCGCAAGAACAGCGCCCTTCACGGAAGATTTGGCAATGGCGTTATTTGTCGTCAGGCGCGCGCTGGTACCAGGTGACCACCATGATGAACAAGCACAAAGACGTCGCCGCCTCGACCCAGAAAAACACCAGATAGTCTGTGAACGACCCCAGCGGTGGCACACCCGGCAACATGCTGCGGATGCTGGGCAGAACAAACAGCAGGGCACCCATCCAGATCATCAGGCCGGCTTCAAGTTTTTTGCCCTTGTACGCCACGTTGTAGGTCACCATTGCGGCAGAAATGCCAATCAGCACCATGACGCCATGCATGAACCAGGCGAAGGCCTGGATGGTCATGGGGCGGGTGAGTTTGATCTCGGCTTGAAGGTCGCTGTCCTGGCTGTCTGCCCCCAGGCTGGCCTCGGCGTGCAGCAAATGGTTGTGTGAGGTGAAATACAGCACCAGCGGCAAAGGCACTTCAGCCTCAGCGCCATTCTGGGTGCTGGCGTCCAGCTCCAGCAAGGCGTTGTATTTGTCGGCCGGGTAAAGCGCTATGTCGCCATCGAGCAGGCTCAGGGTCAGTTCAAGTGGCTGCGCCGCGTGGTTTTTTTTCAGCAGGATTTCGGTTTTTCCGACGGCATTGGTCAACAAACGAATGTCGCGCGTCAGCAGATGGCGGCTGCCGGCCACCAGATCGCCCAGTGGATGGAACACCAGCTCCACCTTCATCAGTCCGCGCGCCGGGTCCGTGGAAATCACGCTGGCGTTCACGTCCAGGCGGTTGGCTGGCATCGTTTTGAGCGCGGTGATGCGGGTTGCCGGATTGCGGTCTTCGTCAAAGAAAGAACGAATGCCGGCCACGCAGCTGGCCATGGCCAGCAGCACCAGGGCCAGCACAATGTAGAGCCAAAATTTTTTCTGACGGTTGTCTTGCGCCTGGGTGTCCATGTCGATGTCTCCGGTTCAGGGGGATGGGTTGATCTCTCGCTATTATCAAGCGATGCACAAACTCTCGCGCCGACAACTGGTGGTACTCGTCCTGCTCACCCTGGTTTGGGGTCTGAACTGGCCGGTGATGAAAATCGGCGTGCAGGACTATGCGCCTCTGACTTTTCGGGCCATCGCCATCGTGCTGGGTTTGCCGGTTTTAGCGCTGGTGTTGGTGACTCAAAAAGTGCCTTTTCGCTTGGAGAAAAAATACTGGGCAGAATTTTTTTGGATGGCCCTGTTCAACATGATCCTGTGGCATGGCTTGATCATCCTGGGGGTCAAGGCCCTGAGCAGCGGCCGTGCAGCCATTTTGGGCTACACCATGCCGATTTTTTCAGCCGTGTTCGGTGCCCTGTTTTTTGGCAATGCCTTGCGCCCCCGGGCCTGGGCCGGCGTGGCCGCCGCAGCGCTGGGCGTGGCGCTGTTGTTGTGGCACGAGCTGAGCGCCCTCGCTGGCAAACCCCTGGGGGTTGCGGTGGCGCTGCTGGCCGCAGCCACCTGGGCCATTGGCACGCAGAGGCTGCAGCGCAGCAAGATTGAAACGCCGACGCTCACCCTGGTGTTCTGGATGACGGCGCTGACAACGGTGACGATGGTCGCCTTGTCGTTTGTGTTCGAACGAGCGTTATGGAAACCGCCGACAAACGCCACCTGGGGCGCAATCTTGTTCAACGCATTGCTGGTCTACGGCTTTGCACAAGGCGCCTGGTTTTACCTGGCGCGCACCTTGCCGCCCGTGGCTTCGACCTTGAGCGTGATGTTGATCCCGGTGGTCGGCGTGCTGGGCGGCGCCTGGTGGCTCCATGAGGTGCTGCACTGGCAGGACTGGGCTGCCATGCTGCTGATGGTGGCGGCAATTGCCTCGGTGCTGTTGCCGGATGGCAAGAGCAGATGGCGGCCTTGACTGGCCCATGGCACCGGTTGGCAGACTGCCGCCTTTGAAGTGCCAACCGCCTCAGCCTGCTTTGCGCATTTCACCCAGGGCCAGGCACAGGTCGGCCCAGGCCTTGGCTTTCTCGGGCAAGTTGCGCAGCAATGCGGCGGGTGCATAACTCACCACCACAGGAATCTGCCGGCCGCCTTGCGTCATTGGGTGCACCTGGCCGCGCAATTTGCCCAAGGGCAAGGTGTGCACGTCGGGCACACTGGGCTGCAACAGCGAGATGGCAGCAAACCGGCCGAGCGCCAGGATCATTCTTGGTTGCAGCAATTCAATTTGGCGTTGCAGATAGCCATGGCATTGGGCCAGCTCCTGCAGCTGCGGCGCACGACCCCCCGGCGGGCGGCATTTGACGGCTTGGGTCACAAACACTTGGGCTGCGGCTTGCGGCTCGGCTGGGACACCCGGCCCAGGATGCCGACTCAAGCCCATCGCCTTGAGCATATTGTCCAGCAGGCGCCCTGCCTCGTCGGTAAAAGGCTGACCGCTTTGGTCGTCCAGGTCGGCCGGGCCGTCACCGACCACCAGCCAGTCGGCTTGCAACGTTTGACCGCTGGGCGCGTCTGGCTGCTGCCCCACCGGCGCGCCAAACACGGCGTTTTTTCGGCCCTGGCACAGGCCACAAGCCGTGCAAGTCTGCACCGCCTGCTGCAACTCGACCCAATTCAGGGTTTGCCGGGTCGCAGGCAGCTCAGTGGCATCAATTGCTCTTGAAGTTCCCGTGGGTATTGAATAGTTAGCTATTGAATTAATAACGCTTGTGGGTTGAGCCGGTGCCGGATTCAAACCACCACGCACTGGGAGCACGGTGCGCACGGCGGGCGCACGGTCGCCGGCCACGGCAGCCGGCACGCCAACGGGCGCTGGCTTTGTTGCCCAGTCAGTGTCCGCACCCACCGCTGCGCCAGGGGCAGGCGCGGCCTCGGCCTGGGGCCACCAGACCGGGATGCCCATCTCTGCCAGCATGGCACGTTGGCGCGCATCCAGGTGCAGACCAAAATCCGGACTCGGGCTCATAACTTCAAACTCATCACCACGGCATCTTCACGCGGCAAGTCGCCGTTGGGGTAATAGGCTTTGCGCAATCCAACCCGCCGAAAACCACAGGCCTGGTAAACCTGCATGGCGCGGTCGTTGCTGGTGCGCACCTCCAGCCAAATCCACTGCGCAAGCTGGCCGCGTGCCCAGACCGCCAAGGCGTCCAGGCAAACCCTGGCCCAACCTTGGCCGCGCTGTTCGGGCGCGACGGTGATGTTGAGCAAATGCACTTCGTCGACGCCCTTCATGGCGACAAAATAAGCCAGCAGGACATCGTCTGCCATCAGCAACTGCGCCTGGTGCCCGGCCTGAATCGCATCCAGAAAATTGCTGCGTTGCCAGGGGTGGGCATAGGCCTTGAGTTCCACCGCCATCAGCGTGTCCAGCCAATCCGCAGTCAAAGTTTCGAACCGGGCTTCAATGGGCTTGAGGACTGCGCTCATGTTGCCGCCGGGGTGGTCAGAGCAAGACCACCGGGGTGGTCGCCGGGGCAGTCAATGCGTTTGCAACACCTGCCCGCGCTGCTTTGTCCGCCAGCCGCTCCTGGGTTGTCTTCGCCACTTTGTCGCGGATGTAGGTGGGCAGAGCCTGGTCTGCCGCCACCGCATGGCCTTGTGCCAGCAAAGACGGAGCCAGACGCAACATGGCCGTGGCTGTGGGCAGCGCGGCGACACAAGGCCTGGTGCCCATCGGAAGGCGCCCGCCGTACACAGCGAAGGCATTGCCGGCCATCACCCAGCCGTCGCTCAAATCCAGGCCTGAAACCGGTGTTGCGAGCAAGTCTTCAGGGCAAATCAAGCCGATGTCCCCATGTTTGCTCCATAGCTTGCTATCATATTTAAAATACCCAACATACAACTCGTCCATGCGCGCATCCAGCAGCGCGATGATTTTGCAGGGCTGGGGCGATTCTGCAGCGGCGCCTGCAGTCGAATTTGAATCGGGGGCACGGCGCTCTTGCGCCAGCTGATAACGCGCCTCTTCGGCCACGGCCATCAGGCTGTCCACCGGCAACACCGCCACCCCGGCGCCCAAGGCCAAACCCTGGGCCACCGAACACGCGGTGCGTAGCCCGGTGAACGAACCCGGGCCACAGCCGAAGGCGATCGCGTCCAGGTCGGCAGTGGCCAGGCCGGCCTCTGCCAGCAGCGTCAAGATCGCCGGGATCAGGTGCAGCGAGGCCTGCGCCCCGCCCGGGCTGGTGTGCTCAAACACCTGGCCAGTTGTGCCATTGCCGCGCTGCACGGCAATGGACAGGGTCTCGGTGCTGGTGTCGAAGGCAAGCAGGTTCATGGGCACAAAAAGCGGGTCACAAAACGGAGTCATGCTGGATTATCGAGCCCGGCCAGGGTGGACTTCTTCCAGCAAAAGACGGCCATGCAGTTCGTGCCCACACTGTACCCGGACTAGCACCCGGATTCACCCGGTGGCGTGCAGGGC
>JANYCG010000266.1 GCA_025360385.1 Burkholderiales bacterium
CCACACAGCTGGGTGATCTGGGACATCATCAACATCGCCTGGCTGCTCAACCCGGCCTGGGTGCCCAGCGAGTTGGTGCGCACGCCCCGCCTGGGCGCCGATTTGCGCTGGCAGGCCGATGCCACACGCCACCTGATGCGCGAGGCCTACGGAGTGCAGCGGGACGCTATTTTCAATGACCTGTTCGCCAAGCTGGCTTTGCTTGCCCCGGCACGGCCCCACTAAAACGCGCAGGTCCTGAACCCGCAGAACATCTCGTCGCTTTCAGGCAGGCCGAAGTGGCGAAATTTGGCTGACTTGAGCCGGGCGCGTGTGGCAAACGAGCCACCGCGCAGCACTTTGTGGGTGTTGAAATTCGGTTGTGAATAGTCGGCCCATGGCCCGGCCTTGAAGCCGTCTTGGCCATTCGCGCCGCTCTGACCAGTCTGGTAACCCCGAAACGATGAGCCCGTCCACTCCCACACGTCGCCAAACCGGAAGCCCCGGCTGGCGGCAGTGTGCGCCGCCGCTTCCCACTCCACCTCGGCGGGCAAACGCCGCCCAGCCCAGCGCGCCCAGGCGTCGGCCTCAAACCAGGTGAGGTGTGTGGCGGCCTGGGTTCCCAACATACGCATCGGTTTTCCAAAGCGGGTTTGCATGACCGCGCCGCTGGCCACGCCAATCTGGTCAACGTAGCGGGGGCCACGGCGCCCCTCAGCTGCAGCTTTGCCTTGCAGCCATTTCCAGCCCTGCGCCGTCCAAAGGTCTTCTCGGTCATAACCGTCGTCGTCGACAAATTCGACAAACTGCGCCCAGCAGACCGCTTGTGCATCAATTTCAAACTCGGGCAGGTGCAGCTCAAATGCAGGCTGCTCGTTGTCAAACACAAAGCCAGCGCCCGCCGCAATGCCCATGGTCCAGCGCGTGGCGGGCACCAGGATGGGCGCACGGGTTGGCGCTGGGCCGGGCAGCGTCAGCCCCAGCGGCAGGTCCAGTGCCTGCGCCAGTGTGATGAGCGCTTCACCCTGCATGTCTTCATGGAACAACGCCAGTCGGAAAAAATACAGGGCGGCGTCTTCATCCGGCGTTTTCTCCAACAGCTCCAGCGTTGCCTCCAAGGTATCGAGCAAGTAGGTTTTGATGGCGCCCAGCTCGGGCAACGTGAGCGCCCAGCGCCCCTCTGGCGCATTGGACACGGGCTTGAACCAGTGGTCTGCCTGTGGGTCGATCGACGCCAGCCGCAGCGTCGTCGGGTCCGCCTTCGCACCTCGGTGGCGCTGCAGATTGCGGGCGATCCACCACTCCTGAAACCAGCCGACTTGGCCCAAGGTCCACAGCGGCGGGGCCAGCCCGGGTTGCGGTGGGACAAGCCATGCCTTCGCGCCCAAACTGGCCTCCAGCTGCGTCGCCAGGTGCAGGGTGTGGTTGCGCGCGTCCATCAGCGCCAGCGACAACAGGTCGCGCCCGGCCTGGCGCATGGAAGTGGAATCAACGTGACTGACCAAAGGTTCTTGCATGGCGGTATCTTGAATGGTGTCCGGTTTTATCCATTAAATCACGTGCCAGAAAAGGGCTGACATCCTTGCTTTCAAGGGTGCAAAACAACTCGAAGCATGAAAGTTATTGCATCCGCGTTAAGGGGAAACCCCCGTCAAGGCAAGTTGATCTTTTCTTACAATGGATTTCGGAAAAGCAAGGCACTGATTTGAGCCTGCGAATTTATGTTTTTTATTGATTGGAGTAATTTTTATGGATCGTCGTTACGTCATTAAAAATGCCGGACTTGCTGGGATACTCGCCGCCGGTGCTGCGCCTGCGGTGGTTCATGCCCAGGCCAATGTGCGCTGGCGCCTGACTTCAAGCTTTCCGAAGTCGCTGGACACGCTGTTTGGCGTGTCTGATGTGTTTGCCAAACATGTCAATGACATGACGGGCGGCAAGTTTGTCGTCACCACCCATGGCCCGGGCGAACTGGTTCCCGCCTTCGGCACGGTGGATGCCCTGCAGGCTGGCACAGTGGAAGCCGCCAGCACCGCACCCTACTACTACTTCGGCAAAGACCCAACCTTCGCCATTGGTTGCGCCATCCCCTTTGGCCTGAACAGCCGCCAGATGACAGCCTGGATGTACGAAGGCAATGGCCTCAAGTTGATGCGCGAGTTTTATAGCAACTACAACATCATCAGTTTCCCCATGGGCAACACCGGCGCCCAGATGGGCGGCTGGTTCAGAAAACCTGTTGGCTCCCTGGCCGACATCAAAGGCCTGAAATTCCGCACTGGCGGCTTCAGCGGCGTGATCTGGGAGCGTATTGGCGGTATTGCGGCCAACATCCCCGGCGGAGAAATTTATGCCGCGCTGGAAAAAGGCACGATCGACGCAGCCGAATGGGTCGGTCCGTATGACGACCAGAAACTCGGCTTCAACAAGATCGCCCAGAACTACGCCTACCCCGGCTACTGGGAGGGCGGCCCGCAAATTGACTTGCACGTCAACACCAAAGCCTACGCGGCCCTGTCCTCCGAGTACAAAGCCATTGTCGAAGCCGCTGCGGCCTACGCCCATGTCGACATGCAGGCCAGGTACGACGCCCGCAACTCCACCGCGCTCAAGCAACTGGTGGCCGGTGGCACGAAGCTGTTCCGCTTCCCCAAAGACTTGATGGACGGCGCGTTCAAAGCGTCCATGGACGTTTACAGCGAGCTGTCGGCCAAAAACCCCGCCTGGAAAAAGATTTACGAAGATTACAACGTCTTCCGCCGCGATGCCAACCTGTGGTTCCGCTTCACCGAAGCGGCGTTCGACGACTACATGCAGGCTGCCAAGCTGTAAGTCCCCTGGCACCAATCAAAAAGCCCCGCTTGGCGGGGCTTTTTTTTGGGGGCTATCCGGTGTGACCGGCCCCGACTTCCGCCGGGCCACAGGCCGACTACCGCGACTGAATCATTTTTTCTTGTCCTCCTCCAGCGCGCGCTTGACGGCCTCCATCGGGTCTTCTTCCTTGCCGCCCTTGGGTTCGGCCTTGAGGTCTGAACCCGCGTCGCCAGGCTTGGCACCCGCCCCTTTCAACGCATCCTGCGCTGCAGCCTCTTCTTTGCCGTAACCGCGCCCGCCACCCATTTTCTGGATGTCGTCGCCAGCCTTGTTGATGTCCAGCACTTGCTCTTTGTCCAGAAACACCGTGACCGACTGCGGGATGAAGATCACCACTGCCACCAAAATCAGTTGCAAAAAGATGAAGGGAATGGAGCCGAGGTAAATGTCTTTGGACTCCACCTTGCGGGGCAGCGAGCCGTTTTTGTGCAGCGTGTCGGCGATGCCGCGCAAATAGAAGAGCGCAAAGCCAAACGGTGGATGCATGAAGCTGGTCTGCATGTTCACACACAACATCACGCCAAACCAGATCAAGTCAATGCCCAATTTGGCTGCCACGGGTGCCAGGAAGGGGATGATGATGAAGGCGATTTCGAAGAAGTCGAGAAAGAAGGCCAGGAAGAAGATGAACAGGTTCACCACGATCAAGAAGCCAATCTGGCCGCCCGGCAGGCCGGTCAGCAGATGCTCGACCCACTTGGCACCGTCTACACCCTGGAACACCATGGAGAACACCCGTGCGCCGATCAAAATGAATACCACCATGGCGGTGAGCCGCATGGTCCCCACCATGGCTTCCCAGATGAGGGCCAGCGTCAGCCGCTTGTGGATGGCCGCCAAAATCAGTGCGCCAAC
>JANYCG010000031.1 GCA_025360385.1 Burkholderiales bacterium
CACTTTGGCGTCCGCCGCCCGGTCGACAAATGAACGCATCCGTGCGTCGCGCCGTGCACTGTCAAAATGAATTTCGATGACGGATTCAGGCGCGGTTTTAAGGCGAACGCCAATGGCGTGGAAGCCGAACAGGGTTTTGGGGGAGGACATGCAGGGATTATCGGTTGCCCGGCAGGTGCAGGCCGTCCATTGCGGTCCGGTCGCAATATCGCTGCGACGCACCCGAGGGGAGAGCCTGGGGCTGGGGCGTTTTGGGCGATGACCTCAACTGGTCTTCTGCGGCCGGGCCATCGCCCCTTGCACTCCCGAATACCGTCGGCCTTAGCACTTCCAAATTCCGTCGGCTCTTGCACCCCCAAATACCGTCGGCTCTTGCACCCCCAAATCCGTCGGCTCTTGCACCCCCAAATCCGTCGGCCCTTGAGGCTGTTGCTTGCTCAACCGCCGCGCCGCCAGCAGGGCCTCACGCCGCCGCTCCTCATGGTGCGTATTTCGCGTTGCCTCTGGCAACACGAACGCACAAATCGTCGGGACGGCGTGAGGCCATGCTGGCGGTGGAGGATTGAAAGCGGGCATCTACGAACTGGAGATCGATGACACTCTGCAGCCCCTGTCGTTTTCAATGCGGCTGGTCTCCACAGGCCGCGACCTTTTTTTTGCATGCGCGTGACTGAACTTCGCCAACGCATGCTCGACGCAATGGTGCAAAGAGGCTTTGCGCCGCAGCCCACCACAGCAGGTTTGCTGAATTTGCGTGAAATCGGCAGCACCAATCAACACACACGTCAAATCTGAAGCCATAATTTGCGCATGCACCCCTGCGCCAAACCCGCGATCCCCCATGCTGCCGGCAATAGCGTCTTCAGGGCAGGGCTTCAGTCCAACAAGGTTTATCCGCCGCGTTTGAGTTTGCTGACCTGGGCTGGCATTGTGGTGCGGCGGATAAATGCTATTCGTTGGGTCTCAATGACTATCACCAATATCGCAAATCTCGCTGCTTTTGTGGCGTGCATCACACCCGCGGCTGCAATTGCTGGTCAATGCGAAGCAATTGCCGCAATGCTTATACAGACAGAGAATTTAGCCTTCGTCCGTAAAAGTCCTAGCGGTCAAAACACATTTCTATCTGGGCCATTGATGAGTGAACTCTCGGTGAGTTGCTCCGAAGCATCGCCAAGTATTTTCTTTGCTACTGAGGCAGCTTTTCCATCAAAAGCTTTTTTTGCTTTCGCGTCAAGAGCTGGAAGTATTGCTTCAGGAAGACCAGCAAAATCGATATTAAAGCTATTAAATGAATGTCATCAGGCGGCACTCAAAGATAGCAGCGAGTTAGCCACGGCTAAAACCGGGCCTCTGCTTGTTGAATGTCAAGCGTTCACGAGAGATGGCGGTGGAACTGCGTTTTCGGTCTATGGTGGGCCACAATGAGACCCAACGAATAAGGATAGATCGCAAAAAGCCGCGATCTGATCCGTTTGTTGGACAGGCCCGGTGTGGTGTGTGCATAGGGGTAAAAAAGCCGCTGTAGATTGACCGGGTATTCGGATACGGCGGGCGGCATGTGGGGACTGCTTGGGTGACAGCATCGGGCATACACCGAAGCGAGAAGCGTTGTGGATCGCGATGCAGCCAGATCTTGCATGTGGCTGACCCCGACTGGCCCCTGGCAGGCTCAGCTCGTGCGGGATGAGCGGCGTAGCGGTCGTCTCAGGTGGTGGTCACCTCCCTCGGACTGGTTTGACAGGTCGAAGTGTTTGCAAGGCGCTGCATGCGGACATATCCTGCTGCGGGTTCACCTGCCTGCGCGCAATCACCATCGGCTGTCCGCAGGCAGCGCGCCACCGGGGGCGCAGTGGGGTTGCCTTGAAGGGTCCGCGTCGCACCGCTCCACAACGGGTTTGCTGAATTTGCGTTAAATCGGCAGCGCCAAACAACACACACGTCAAATCTCAAGCCATAATTTGCGCATGCACTCGTTCACCAAGCTTGCAATCGCCTATGCCACCGGCCACAGCGTCCTCAAGGCGGCGCTTCCGTCCAACAAGGTTTATCCGCCGCGTCGGAGTTCGCTGCCCAGGGCTGGCATTGAGGCGCGGCGGATAGACGCTATTCGTTAGGCGGCATAGTCCATGGACGTCATCATCTCGCTACCTACTGGGCCAAAGGTTCTCTCCTCGCAGTCGCACTACTGGACGCAGTACTTGTTTCGCGGGTCTCCTTCAGAGCTCTACGAAATCAATGCCCTCGCGTCAACGTACATGCGCCTGGTTGAAGCCGCCGTTGCTGAGTACCAGTTGGCGTCCATTGCACTACGCGAGTTCTGGGCGAATCACTACTCCCTTGGTCTGCCCTTGATTCATAGGTCGATCTCGCACTTCGAAACCTGCGTCTCGGATGTACATCGTGCAATCGACACATATCGGCGCCTTCGAAATCACAAGTCGCGTGATCCACTTTCAATCTACCTAGCAGACCACAAGCCTGCTTTCGTGTCAGACAGCGTTGCGAGCCGATTTCGTGAGGTTCGAGACGCGATTCACCACCTTCCGGAAAAGATTGGGAAGGGCGAGGTTGTTGAAGGACAGTTCATTGCGCTAAAGCCGGATGGTCTTGAGGTGCCTCATCCGACAGAAGCCGGCCAAACGAACAAGACCTTCTATCGACTAGTCATCGGCCCATACGAGCTAACTTTTGAAGAAATCTCGCGAACACTGACCGAACTGTCGGCGACAACTAAACACATCGCCAAGTTTCAGCCTGACAGGGCAAACTGGGGAACGAATACCGCCTAACGATTCAGGATAGATCGCGCTTCGCCGCGATCTGATCCGTTGGTTGGACAGGCCCGGTGATGGTGTGTGCTGAGGGGGAGAAGCCGCTGTAGATTGATCCGAGAATTCGGCTGCGGCGAGTAGCCCGTGAAGGTGGCTTGGTTGACTGCATCGGGCCATCGCCCTTCGCAATTCCAAATTCCGTCGGCCCTTGAGGCTGTTGCTTGCCCGACCGCCGCGCTGCCAGCAAGGCCTGACGCCGCCGCTACTCATGGTACGTATTTCGCGTTGCCTCTGGCAACACGAACGCGCAAATCGTCGGGACGACGTGAGGCCATGGTGGCGGTGGACGAATAAACGCTGATTTCTACGAACTGGGCATTGACGGAGCCCTGTCCTCCTTGTCGTTTTCAATATGCCTGTTCACCGGGGCGGGATAAGATGACAGCACCATGTCAGCATTCGCTTTTTTTGAATGGACGCAGACACGTTATTCTGTGCGCCGCGATTTCGTCCGTCAGATTTGCCGGACACATTGATAGTTGGGCTTCATGATGGATCCGTTCGCAATTCTAGATTCCACAATGTTCGCGGTTGCTGAGTCCATTCAGGGCGGGGTGTACCCGCCAGGCCGCCGCACGCAATTGGAGGTCGCGTATTGCCATCTTGTGTTTGATCATCATTGCGCTATCTCTATTCTGCTGGAAGCAAAGTCTTACGCTTCGGCGTTGGCTCTCGCTCGGCCGACATTCGAAGCTCTCGTGAAGGGACTTTGGCTTTACCACTGTGCAAGCGACGAGCAACTGGAGCGCCACGCTGGCGGCAAGGAGTTGGACCAGATCGCTGAACTAATCACCCCATTGCAATCGGCCCCAATACCCCCTGTGGTCGCCAAGTCTCTGGCCCAGATTAAGGTGAAGTACTGGAAAACACTCTCTTCCTTAACGCACGTGGGTCACGCGCAGCTTCGCCACTGGATTGACCCCAGCACTGGCGTCCAGTCCAAATACCCGGAACAAGCGTTGCTTGAGTTGGCCAACTTTGCATCGTTCATGCTCTTGGTGGCAGGCCGGGAACTCACACTCCGCGCAAACAACAGAGGTGCGTCAGAACGCCTCGCCAATCTGCTCCCGAACGACATGACGCCCAACGAATAAAGATAGATCGCGCTTCGACCCGTCATTCCAGCGAGCGGCCTTCCGCAGCCGTTGAATTCCAGCACTTCCAATGCGCTTCAAATTTAATAGCTGTCTGCGCTTATTCCACAGGGACAGCGGCCTGATTTGACGGACCCAGGTCGAAGTAAAACGGTCTCTAAGGTGCTGGAAACCAGCACCCCGGCCACACCCCCGGCTCCCCGCGTCCAGCCCCAATTCCATCCCCCACCGCCATCAGGGCCTCACGCCGTCCCGACGATTTGTGCGTTCGCGTTGCCAGAGGCAACGCGAATTACGCACCATGAGGAGCGGCGGCGTGAGGCCCTGATGGCGGCGCGGCGGTGGATCAAGCAGCGGCTTCAAGGGCCGCTGGTATTCGGAAGTTCGGAGGTTCAGACGCTCGCAGCAAAGTGAGAGGAAGACTCAGAAACCCGCCCCGCTTCAATGGTGATCCGGCGGTGGCAGCGCTGGGCAATCCCCCGGTCATGCGTCACCAGCACCAGCGTCGTGCCCAGTTCCTCGTTCAGTTCAAACATCAGCTTCATGATGGTTTCGCCGGTGGCAAAGTCGAGGCTGCCGGTGGGCTCGTCGGCCAGCAACACGGCGGGTTGCACCACGAACGCGCGGGCCAAGGCCACACGCTGCTGCTCGCCGCCCGAGAGCACTTTGGGGTAGTGGCCCAGGCGCTGGCCCAGGCCCACGCGGGCCAGCATGTCGGCGGCCAATTGCCGGGCGTTTTTCATGGACGCAAGCTCCAGCGGCAGCATCACGTTTTCCAGGGCGGTCAGGTTGCCCAGCAACTGGAAACTTTGGAACACAAAACCGACCTTGCGGGCGCGCAGGGACGCGCGTTCGTCCTCGTCGATGGCGAACAGGTCCTGCCCGGCCAGCTTGACGGTGCCGCTCGTGGGTGTGTCCAGCCCGGCGATGATGGACAGCAGCGTGCTTTTGCCGGAGCCTGAAGCACCGACAATAGCGGCTGTTTCTTTGGCGGCCAACGCAAAATCAATGTCGTGCAATATTTCGAGTGTGCCGGTGGAGTCAGCCACGGACTTGAAAACATGTTGCACCGCCACGATCTCTTCCGGGTGCGTGTTTGCGGGGACCGGGCTTGCTGGGCTGCCCGTGTTGACTTGGCCTGGGTGTGCAGAATTTTTTGAATCAGACATGGGGTTTTTTTGAATCGACGACACATTATCCGTGGCAGTTTGATCGGCGCTGTTTTAAGCTTGCTGGTGGGGCTGGCAGCGACAGGAACGTTTGCTCAAACCCTCGTGCCGCGCAAAACCATACTCGTTGTGGGCGATTCGCTCAGCGCTGAATACGGCCTGGTACGGGGGACAGGTTGGGTCGCATTGTTGGAACAAAAGCTGAAAAGCGAAAAAATTGATGCCAAAGTGGTCAACGCCAGCATCAGCGGGGACACAACTGCGGGCGGGGTGTCGCGCCTGGCACCGCTGCTGGCCCAGTACAAACCCAGCCAAGTGATCATTGAACTGGGTGGCAATGACGCCTTGCGTGGCCTGCCCTTGGCCTTGACGCAGGAGAATTTGGGGAAGATGACCCTGGCCGCGCAAAAATCAGGCGCCAAGGTGCTGTTGATCGGGATGCAGGTGCCGCCCAACTATGGGGCCAGTTATGGGCAAAAATTTGCGCAGACGTTTGACGTCGTCGCCCAGGCCCACAAAGCTGCGCTGGTGCCGTTTTTGCTTAAAGGCATTGCCGATGTGCCGGATGCTGAAAAAATGTTCCAGAACGACCGAATCCACCCCAAAGCCGAGGCACATCCAACCCTGCTGGCCAATGTATGGCCAGTCTTGAGCAAGATTTTGAAATGAGTTCGACACCATGAGTTTGACCTTGGTGCCCGCCGCCGCCCTGATTGGCCGCCTGGCCGAATTTGACACCGTGATCGATGCCCGCAGTGAGGACGAATTCGCGCTGGACCATTTGCCCGGTGCCCTGAGCTGGCCCACGCTGAACAATGCCGAACGGATCTTCATCGGTACCACATACAAACAGGTCAATGCCTTTGAGGCGAAAAAGCGGGGCGCGGCGCTGGCCGCCAAAAACATAGCGGCCCACATTGAGCGCGAAGTCATTGACAAAGCCAAGACCTGGAAGCCCTTGTGTTATTGCTGGCGCGGCGGCAAACGCAGCGGCTCGCTGGCCTTGATCCTGGACCAGATTGGCTTCAAGGTGACGCTGGTAGAAGGCGGCTACAAAGCCTTTCGCGCGGCGATGGTGCTAGACACTGCGCGGCTCGTTTCACGCTTGAATTGGCAGGTTGTCTGCGGCACCACGGGTTCGGGCAAAACCCGGCTACTTCAGGCGTTGGCCCTGCAAGGCGCCCAAGTGCTGGATCTGGAGGCGTTGGCCAACCACCGCAGTTCAGTTTTAGGCGGCATCCCGGGCGTGGCGCAGCCTTCGCAGAAACGCTTTGACATGTTGGTGTGGGACAAACTTCGCGGCTTCGACCCGGCAAGGCCTGTGTTTGTCGAAAGCGAAAGCAAAAAAGTCGGCAATGTCGCGATTGCGCAAGACCTGATGGACGCGATGCGCGACAGCCCTTGCCTGAACCTGGTTTTACACGCCGATGACCGAGTGAAACTGCTGCTGGAAGATTATCAATTTTTCGTTGACGACACGGCGCTTTTCTGCGACCGGCTTGCAGTTTTGACAGTTCAGCGCGGTAAAGCTGTGGTGTCGGCCTGGCAGGCCTCAGTGCATGCGGGGGACATTGAACCGGTGGTGCGGGACTTGCTGACCCAACACTATGATCCGGTCTACCTGCAGTCGATTGAGCGAAATTTCAGCCAGTATTCGAATGCGCCGCTGATCAGCCCGGCCAACCATTCGCTGGCGGCGTTTTCAGCGCTGGCGGGTCAACTATTGGGGGAAGGTATTGGGGCTGCACCGACGTCGACTTCAGCGTCAACGTCAGCGTGAAAGTCAACCTGGAACGACAGGGTTTGTCGGTGCGCCGTCTTGCTCGGGGTTCGCGTCCGGCAAGCCCTCTTCAGCGCCTTCGCCCACTTTACGCTCAGCTTTGTGCTTGAGTTTTTCCTCTTTTTTCTTTTTCTTGGCTAGCTCTTTTTGCCGTTTCTCGTAGCCGTAATTGGGTGTTGCCAAAGTGTTCTTTCCGTAGAGATGTCGTTCGTGTCACTTTACCAGTTTGGCGTTGCCGAATCCAAGGGGTGACAAGTTTTTTAATGCCAGGTGGGTCCGCGCAGTCAAGCCAGTACAGCGAATGCCTGGTCCAGGTCGCCCAGCAAATCGCCGACGTTTTCTAGCCCGATCGAAAACCGCACAATGTGCCCCGGAGCGATGTGGGCTGGCCAGCCGGCGCGAAGGGACGGCAAATAGTACGGCACCACCAGACTGACCGGGCCACCCCAGCTGTAGCCGAGCTTGAACAAACCCAGCGCATCACAAAACCCATCAACCTGGGCTTGTGAATAGCCGGGCTTGAACATGACGCTGAGCAAACCCGCCGCGTGCCCTGGGCCGGGCGATGCATCCGCCGCCAGGGGCACTGATGCGGCGTCGGCGCACAAAGCGCGCCAATGCGCGTGGCCCGGTGAACCCGGCAGCGCCGGGTGCAACACCTGGGCCAGTTCAGGCCGCCCCAGGCACCACCGCGCGATGGCGCGGGTAGAGATGTCATGCGCCGCGTACCGCAACGCCATGCTGGGCAGGGAACGCAGCACCAGTTCCACGTCATTGCCACCCACGCCAATGCCCAGACGCATGTGGGTGTTTTTCAGGCGCAGGGCCAGGGCGTCGTCACGGGTGATCACCGAGCCCATCAGCACATCACCGCCGCCGCTGGGGTATTTGGTGAGGGCATGGACTGACACGTCCACGCCCAGCGGCTCTGCACCGGCCGCTGTGGCACGGGGCGTCAAGTCAAACGGCTTGAAGGCCAGACCCGCGCCCCAGGTGTTGTCCAGCGCGACCGGCACGCCTCTGGCTTTGCACAGGCGCACCAGCGCGATGACATCGGGAAACTCCAGCGTGATGGAACCCGCCGCCTCCACCCAGACCAGCCGGGTTTTGGCGCTGATTTTGTCGGCCAGGTCGGCCGGGTTCATGGCATCATAAAACCGGTGGTGGATGCCGCAGTCTTTCAGCTCGCCTTCAGCCAGCGCCTTGTTGGGGCCATAGGCGTTGTCCGGTATCAGCACTTCATCACCCGCCTTGAGCAGGGCAAACGAGGTTATGGCAATCGCGGCCAGGCCACTGGGGGCCAAAATGCAATGCAGGCCGCCTTCAAGTGTGCACAGGCGTTCTTCAAGCTGATAGCTGGTCGGCGTGCCATGCAGGCCGTAGGTATACCCCGTCTTGTCTTTCCACTGCGTGCTGCGCATGGCGGCCACGCTGGGGAAAATCACCGTTGACGCTTTGAACACACCGGGCTGCGGCGCTGCAAAACCTGCGGGCGGCGTGTAGGGGTGATGGATCAAGCGGGTGGTCAGGTCAGGCATTGCATTTCCCCTGGAAAATCAAATGGAGGCCGCGGGTCAGACCGACCATTTCTGGATAAGTTGTTCCGGGCGCATGGCGTCGTAACCCTCAAACGGCTGATGAATCCAGGGGTTGGTGGGCAAAAACTCGACTGAGTAGTCAGGCGTGAAGGTCGACAGCGCCTTGGTCCAGATGACGGCGCTGCGCATCTCGGTGATCGGCTTGTAGTTGTTTTTGAGCAGGTGGATGACCTGGTTGAGCGTATGGCCAGAGTCCGCTAGGTCGTCCACCAGCAGCACCCGGCCGGCGATTTCACCTTTGGGGGTGGTGATGTAGCGGGCGATGTCCAGGTTGCCCTGCACCGTGCCGGCATCTGACCGGTAGGAGCTGGTGGACATGATGGCCAGGGGTTTGTCGAACACGCGCGAGAGGATGTCGCCGGGGCGCATGCCGCCACGCGCCAGGCACAGGATGGTGTCGAACTGCCAACCCGACTGGTGCACGCGGATGGCGAGTTTTTCAATCAGGTTGTGGTATTCGTCATAACTCACGTACAGGTGTTTGCCGTCTTCCGTCAACATTCTGATTGCTCCTAATTTAATATCTAACTATTCAATAAACACGGGAACTTAAGCCTAGTTTGTCACCAAAAATGGGTGGCGCATCATGATGGTGTGGTCCCGGTCCGGGCTGGTGGAAATCACGTCGATCGGCACGCCAGTCACATGGGCGATGCGCTGCAAATACAGGCGCGCCGCCACGGGCAACTGGTTGTAGTCGGTGACGCCCACGGTGCTTTGGGTCCAGCCTTCCATCACCTCGTAAATGGGTTTGCAACGTTCAATGTCGTCAGCGCCCATGGGCAGGATGTCCAGCGTTTCACCGTCCATCTCGTAGCCCGTGCACAGCAGCAGTTCCTTGATGCCGTCCAACACGTCGAGTTTGGTGATGCACAGGCCCGTCAGCCCATTGACCTGGGCCGAGCGTTTGAGCAAGGCGGCATCAAACCAGCCACAACGGCGGCTGCGCCCGGTGGTGACACCTTTCTCGGCCCCGACTGTGCTCATGTGGTAACCCGGCGTGCCGGGCGTTTCCCAATCCAGCTCGGTGGGAAATGGCCCACCGCCCACGCGGGTGCAATAGGCCTTGGTGATGCCCAAAATATAGTGCAGCAAGCCCGGGCCGACACCGGCGCCGGCGGCCGCATTGCCTGCCACGCAGTTACTGGAAGTGACATATGGGTAGGTGCCGTGGTCCACGTCCAGCAGCGTCCCTTGGGCACCCTCAAACAGCAGGTTGTCGCCATGAAGGTGCGCCTCGTTCAACTCCCGCGAGACATCGGCCATCATGGGTTTAAGCAGTTCGGCATGGCGCATGGCCTCGTCAAAAACGGCGTCAAACTGCACTTCGCCCTTGTGCATGTAGGGCTTGAGCGTGTCGCCGAAGTCAAAGTTGGCCGAGCCCAGGAAGGTGGTCAGCACATGGTTGTGCAAAGCCAGCAATTCACGCAATTTGCCAGCAAAACGCTCAGGGTGCTTGAGGTCCTGCACACGCAAGGCGCGCCGGGCGATTTTGTCCTCGTAGGCCGGGCCAATGCCACGCCCGGTGGTACCGATTTTGGCGTTACCGCCCTTCTCGCGCGCGGCTTCACGCGCCACGTCGAGCGCCGCATGAAACGGCAGGATCAGCGGGCAGGCTTCGCTCACGCGCAGGCGCGAACGCACCTCGACCCCGACTTTTTCCAGGCCGGCAATTTCTTCAAACAATTTGGCGGCTGAAACCACCACACCGTTGCCGATGTAACACTTGACACCCGTGCGCATGATGCCACTGGGGATCAGGTGCAGCGCAGTCTTGACGCCGTTGATGACCAGCGTGTGGCCCGCATTGTGGCCGCCCTGGAAACGCACGACGCCCTGCGCGCTTTCGGTCAGCCAGTCGACCAGTTTTCCCTTGCCCTCGTCGCCCCACTGGGTGCCCACCACGACCACGTTTCTACCTTTGCTCATGTGCGACTTTCATGGAGACCTTGTCTGAAAAATTAAATGGGCTGGATGACCCAGTGCCCGCCTTGCTCAAGCAGTTCACGGTCACAGTGGAATTCATCGACTTCGTTCTCGTGCCCTGGCAACACACAGACCACCGTTTCACCCTGGGCGCGCAGGCGCGCAATGGCGGCCCGCAGGCCAGCCGATTCGCCCCAGGGCGCACGGATGGCGGTGTGCAGGCGCCTGGGTGCCACGGCACCCACCAGCGCCTTGACGTCAAGGCTGAATCCGACGGCTGGACGGTTGCGGCCAAACACGGCGCCGACCTCGTCATAGCGCCCACCGCGCACCAGTGCATCGCTGGCGTTGGGGGTGTAAATGGCAAACCGGGTGCCGCTGTAATAGGCATAACCGCGCAGGTCCGCCAAGTCAAAACTTATTTTTGCACCTGGCAGGCGGCTTGCCAGCCACTTCAAATCTGATAGCGGACTATGCAGCATTGGCAGGGACTTGAGTAACTTTTCAGCCTCAACCAGCACTTTTTCATCGCCATAAAGGTCGATCAATGCCAACAGGCCTTCTCTGGAGTTTTTGGGGAACTCGCGCGTCTGGCTGGCCAGCCCGCTGGCGTCTTTGGCCGCAAGCGCCGCGTGGATTTGTGACAACTGTGGGGCCGCCACGGGCACATCCGCCAGCAGCGCCTTGACGATCCGGGCGTCGGCCATGTCCACCAGCGGCGCAGGCACGTTGGCGGCTTGAAGGCAATCGAGCGCCAATTGCAGCGCCTCCAAGTCGGCTTCCAGGCCGCTGTGGCCATAAATTTCGGCGCCAAACTGCAAGGGTTCGCGCGTGGCGTGGGGCTTGTCTGGGCGAGTGTGCAGGACCGGTCCGCAATAACAAAGCCGGGCCACGCCCTGGCGATTGAGCAGGTGGGCGTCGATGCGCGCGACCTGCGGCGTCGTGTCGGCACGCAAGCCCATCATGCGGCCCGACAGCTGGTCAACCAGTTTGAAGGTTTGCAAGTCCAGGGCCTCACCCGTGCCCGTGAGCAAGGACTCAAGATGCTCCAGCAGCGGCGGCATGACCAGCTCGTAGCCATAACAACGCGCCATGTCCAACAGGCCTCGCCGCAATTCTTCGATGTGGCGGGCCTCTGAGGGCAGGACATCGGCAATGTAATCGGGCAGAACCCAGGCTGACATGTGATTTTGGGAGGCTGTTAAAAACGATATTTTACCGGGCAATAAAACCAGCCAAGCCTGCAAACTGTAGCGCATGGGGCACAAGACCGGCCCGACGCAAGCGATGACTCAAAAGCTGCGTCCTGCCAGAAGAAAATGCTGCGCTCAGGCCATCAAAGCCAGGGCATCAAAGCCAGGACGATCAGCAGCCCAACAAGCATCGACACCAAGCCGAAAAATCGCACCTGTCCATCACTCAATTGCTGAATTTGGACAAATATCTGCCGCCATTTGGCGGGTGACGCGAAGGGCATCAAGCCTTCGATCACCAAAGCCAAGCCCAGCCCCAGGCCCAGCAATTGCCAAAAACTCAAGGAAATCAAGCGGCCGACACCAGGGGGTGTATCTGTCTATTTTTTTGCCGGTACGCCAGACGCTGCATTGCCCCGAAACGCCTTGAAAAATTCAGAGGACGCAGGGTCGAGCACCATGACGTCGCCCTTTTTGTTGAAGCTGGCTTTATAGGCGTCCAGGCTGCGGTAAAACTGGGCAAATTGGGGGTCGCGGCCAAAGGCATCCGCGTAAATTTTGGCGGCCTCGCCGTCGCCTTCACCTTTGATTTTTTGGGCGTCGCGGTAAGCGTTGGCCACCGTGACCTCACGCTGGCGGTCTGCGTCGGCGCGAATTTTTTCACCCTCTGCTGCGCCGGTCGAACGCAACTCATTGGCTACCCGCTTGCGCTCGGCCTCCATGCGCCGGTAAACCGACTCGGTGATGGCATCCACATAGTCGGCGCGGGTGATGCGCACGTCAACCACGTCCACGCCCCAAGGCTTGGCACCACGGACTTTTTCAAGCACTTCTTTCATCACGGCATCACTGATGAACTGACGTTTGATGGACAGCAGATCCTTGACTGTGTGTTTGTTGACCTCTTCCTGAAACGCGTTGCGCACCACGCGGTTCAACTGGTTGGCCCCGGCGTTTTCATCCAGGCCGACATTGCGGATGTACTCCGACGGGTCAGTGATCCGCCAGCGCACATACCAGTCAATCACCATGCGCTGCTTCTCCGCCGTGAGCATGGGCTCGGTGTCACTGGTCTCGAGCGTCAAGAGGCGTTTGTCGATGTAGGAGACATTTTGAAACGGCGGCGGCAGTTTGAAATTCAGGCCCGGTTCCTTGATGACTTCCTTGATTTCACCCAGGGCATAAACAACGCCAAACTGGCGCTGATCAACAACGAAAAGCATGGAACTGGCCAAGGCCAGAACCACCAAAAAAGTGGAGAAAATAAATCCGATGCGGTTCATGGTGGGCAGTCCTTAACGTGAGTCACGGTCGCGTGAGCGGGACGTGTCGCGAGAACGCGAATCGACAGGCGGCAAAGCCGATGAGGAAGGCGCAGGCACCGATGGCGCAGCGACGACGTTGGCACCGTCAGCCCCTGACATCTGCATGAGTTTGTCCAACGGCAGGTACATCAGGTTGGAGCCCTGCTTAGAGTCGATCAGTACTTTGGTGACGTTGCCATAAATTTGCTGCATGGTTTCAAGGTACATCCGGTCACGCGTGACCTGGGGCGCTTTTTCATATTCGGTCAGAACTGACTTGAAGCGCTGCGCATCGCCAGACGCCTGCGCCACGATTCTGGATTTGTAGGCGTCAGACTCTTCTTTTAGCCTGGACGCAGAACCGACCGCACGCGGAATCACGTCATTGGCGTAGGCTTGCGCTTCATTTTTAGCCCGTTCACGCTCCTGGCCGGCCTTGAGCACGTCATCAAAGGCCGCCTGCACCTGCTCCGGTGGCCGCACGCCGCCTTGCTGCAAGTTGATGCCCACGACTTCAATGCCGACCTTATAACGATCCAATATCTTTTGCATTAGCGCGCGGACGCGAGGCGCAATCTGGTCACGCTCGTCTGACAGGGCTGAGTCCATCTTCATTTTGCCAACCACTTCACGCACCGCTGTTTCTGCGGCTTGCACCACCGCTTCGGTGGGGTTTTTGCTTTCAAACAGGAATGCCCGCGCGTCATTCAGACGGTACTGAACGGCGAACTTGATTTCGACAATGTTTTCATCTTCCGTCAGCATGGCGGATTCACGCAGGCCCGTGGCCTTGATGACCGTGTCGCGACCCACATCCACCGAGCGGATTTGCGTGACGAAAATTAATTCATGGCGTTGTATTGGGTAGGGCAAACGCCAGTTAAAACCTGCGCCTTTGGTTGAGTTGTACTTGCCAAATTGGGTGATGACGGCCTGTTGGCCCTCCTGCACGATGAAGAAGCCGGTGCCAAGCCAGATCAGTGCCACCACAGCCGCGATCAGGCCAACACCGATGCTGGCGCTTTTCATATCGGGCTGAAACCCGCCCGGCCCGTTGCCGCCTTGATTGCCGCCGTCCCCATTGTTATTGCCACTGCCATTGTTTCGGCTGCGACCGGCGTTCTTGTTGCCAAAAAGTCCACCGAGTTTTTTGTTGAAATCACGCCAGAGTTCGTCAAGGTCAGGTGGGCCTTGGTTGGGACGGCGGCTGTTGTTGTTAGCCTGCGGAGCTTGAGGCTGGTGAGGCTGCGCCGGCGCCTGGGGCTGTTGAGGCGTCGCAGGTTCACCGCCACCGGACTGTGGGCCCGACGCATCTCCCTGGGCGGGCGCCGCTGGTTTGTCGTCGCCTCGGCCCCAGCGCTGGTCGTTGAGGTTAAACATGCCCCGGATTCGACTTTGCACCCATTGCAAAAAATTAAGGGGCTTGGCCCTGGCTTGAAGGTTCATTACATGTCCCTAACTGGTCAATTGTTCAAAGGTCAATGGTTTCAAATGCGCGCAGTTGGCAGATCAAGTTTCAGCATCGGCATCGTGCGGATGATTTTCGGGGGAAATACCGCCATTTTGGCCATCCGTTTTCAGCACGGACAAATTATTTCCGGCGACCCTGCGCGCCAGCATGGCCCGCAGAGCCACGACGCCCTCACCCGTGGATGCGCTGACAAATAGACGCGGCGTCGCAATGCCATCCAAATCAAACATATCCTCTAATTGCAGCGGTTGATGGTCTTTTTCAATAGCATCCAGCTTGTTGAAGACCAAAATTTGCGCGATATCCTGGGCACCTATATCTGCCAGCACTTTTTGCACTTGCGTGATTTGCTCGGGAAATTGCGTGTTGGACGCGTCCACAACATGCAACAAAAGGTCGGCATCAACAGCCTCCTGCAAAGTCGCCGCGAAGGCGTCCACCAGGCCGTGCGGCAAATCACGGATGAAACCAACCGTGTCTGACAGCGACACGGACCGCCCTGCCTCCCCTAAATAGAGCTGACGGGTGGTGGTGTCCAGCGTGGCGAACAACTGGTCGGCCGCATAGGCTTTGGCCTTGACGAGTGCATTGAACAGCGTCGATTTGCCCGCGTTGGTGTAGCCCACCAGAGAAATATTGAAGGCATCTCGGCGCTCACGTTGGCGCCGTTGGGTTTGCCGCTGCTTTTTCAGCTTGCCCAAGCGCTCCTTCGTGCGTTTGATATTCTCGCCGATCATGCGCCGATCCAGTTCTATCTGCGCTTCCCCTGGGCCGCCCCGCATGCCAATGCCGCCACTTTGACGCTCTAAGTGTGACCAACGGCGCACCAGGCGCGTGCTTTGGTACTGAAGCCGTGCCAGCTCAACTTGCAATTTGCCCTCATGGCTGCGTGCACGTTGGGCAAAAATTTCCAGGATCAGTAAGGTTCTGTCGTTGACGGGTAAATCCAGAACGCGCTCTAAATTGCGCTGTTGGGCCGGACTCAAAGACTGGTCAAACAGTACTTCTTTGGCACCCAACTGGATCGCCATGAGCTTGATTTCTTCCGCCTTGCCACTGCCGACAAACAAGGCAGCATCCGGCGCCCGGCGCTTGCATGTCATTTTTGCCAGCGGATTCAAGCCTGCTGTTTTGGCAAGCAACCCCAACTCTTCCAGCCCGCTGTCAAAATTCGGCAAGCCAAGATCAACCCCGACCAAAATGGCGGGGATCAACTCAAGCGGCTGCAGGCTCGCTGCCTTCAGTGCTGGAAAAATTCACGGCACGCCCCGGCACGATCGTTGAAATGGCGTGTTTGTAGACCATTTGAGTCACGGTATTGCGAAGCAAAACTACATATTGGTCAAATGATTCAATTTGACCCTGCAGCTTGATGCCGTTGACAAGGTAAATGGAGACCGGCACGTGCTCGCGGCGTAGTGCGTTGAGGAACGGGTCTTGCAAAAGTTGGCCTTTGTTGTTCACGATATTCTCCGTGATTGAAGCGGTTGTTTAAAGTCAGAACGATAGCACACGGGGACCGCAATTTTGTGCCGCTTGGGCAGATGTCCCTAAATTTGAAGTGAGCTTTGAATCTGGATCAGTCCGACTTGTCTGCATACGGATTTTGAGAGCTTTTCATCTGGATCCGCAACGGCGTGCCGACCAGATCAAACTCCTTGCGAAAACGCCCTTCCAGAAACCGCTTGTAGGCGTCGGTGACATGCTCCAGTGAGTTGCCGTGGATCACAATGACAGGCGGGTTCATGCCGCCTTGGTGTGCGTAGCGCAGCTTGGGGCGGAACATGCCCGAGCGCTTGGGGCTTTGGAACTGCACCGCCTCAAGCAGAAGCCGCGTCAGCACGGGGGTGGACATTTTCATGTTGGCCGCTTTGTAGGCCTGAATGATTGAAGCCCAAACCGGTCCCAGGCCCTGGCGCTTCTGCGCCGAAATCAGGTGCATTGCAGCAAACTTCAAAAATGGCAGGCGGGTTTCAATCGAACGTTTCACCAATTCACGCTGGTATTCGTCAACGGCATCCCATTTGTTGATCGCCAGCACGACGGCACGGCCATTCTCAAGAATAAAACCTGCAATATGCGCGTCTTGGTCCGTCACGCCTTGCGTCGCATCAATGAGCAGCAACACGACATTGGACGATTCAATGGCCTGCAATGTCTTGACGACAGAAAATTTCTCGATCGCCTCGAATACTTTGCCTTTGCGCCGCAAGCCGGCCGTATCAATCAATTCAAATTGCTGACCATCGCGCTCAAACGGCACTGAAATCGCATCGCGGGTCGTTCCAGGCAGGTCAAAAGCAACCAGCCGCTCCTCACCTAGCCAAGTGTTGATCAAGGTTGATTTGCCAACGTTAGGGCGGCCGGCTACCGCGAGCTTGATGACGCCGGGTGTCTCGGTCTGCTCTTCTGCGTCTGCTTCAGTCCGGTTCAAGGGCGCGAGTGCGAGCTCGACAAGTTCCCGAATACCTTGCCCATGGGCGGCAGAAATCGGATGCACCTCACCCAAACCAAGTTCAAAAAAATCGACAAGGCGGGCGCCATCTTTCATCCCTTCCGCTTTGTTGGCAACCAAGACGCAGGGTTTGCCGAGCTTGCGCAGGTAGCCGCCAATTTCGAAATCTTGGGCAGATACACCTTCTCTGGCGTCGAGAACAAAAATGACGACGTCGGCTTCAGCCACGGCCTGCCGCGTCTGTTTGGCCATTTCCTTGAAGATGCCGCTGGCCGCATCGGGCTCGAAACCCCCGGTGTCAATAACGATGTATTCATGCTGGCCCTGTTTCCCGTTGCCATAGTGGCGATCACGGGTCAAGCCAGCGTAGTCGGCAACGATGGCATCACGGGTTTTGGTCAGCCGATTGAACAAGGTGGACTTGCCAACGTTTGGGCGGCCCACAAGGGCCAATACAGGTTTCATGTCAATGGCAGGGGCTTGCCTGATTTGTAGATGCTGCGGTCAAGCCGATCATTCCGGTCGGAAGCCGAATATGCCACCTGCTTTGGTGACAACCACCAACGTGTCACCCGCCAGCACAGGCGCCGCAATGATGGCGGTGCCATCGGTACTGAGGCGGTTCAAAGGCGACCCGTCTTCACGGGACAACAAATGCACCAAGCCAGTGCTGTCGCCAACGGCTACAGAACGTCCAACGGCAAGTGGCGCCGTCAGTCCGCGGTATTTGAGGCGATCAGAGACCCAAACCCGCTCACCGTCATTGCGCCGCCAAGCCACCAATTTGCCATCACTTTCAGCGCCAAAAATATTTTGCAGGTCACCGTCAAGCCCTTGTGCACCGGAGGCCGGGCGGGTCCAAAGCAAGCTTCCACGCAAAGTGTTCACACACCCCACTGCGGCCTGGAAAGCCCGTACACAGACGACATCACCCTCGCGGCTGACATGGGCCACCAAATCAACCAGACGTTCAATTTCATTGGTGCCCCGGGGGGTTGCAATCGGAACTTCCCAACGGCTGCTGCCATTTTGCGGGTTCATACCCACCAGACGACCGGACATGCCAACAACCAAGGTGTCGCCAACGGCCATGATCACGCCTGCTTGCCGCAGAACCAGGGGGTCACCGACGCGGCTTTGTGTCCACAACTTGCGCCCGGTCTGTGCATCAAATGCGCTGACAGAGCGATCTCCTGAGAGGACAAAAATTCGCGCGCCAGCCACCAGCGGCGCGGAATAACCAAAGGCCGGCATTTTTTGGCGCCACAGTTCACGCCCAGCTTCGATGGCAATCAATTCATTGTCCTGGGAAATCACCGCGGTGAATCTGCCATCACTGCCAACACCTGCGGCCAGTGGACTGCCCAGACTCAGGCGCCAGATATCACCGCCAGTGCGCGCATCCAATCCCACGACGGTGCCGTCTGAACTGGCCAGGCTTAGCGTTGTTCCATTGACTTTGACGTCGAGTGCGAAACCAACGGATCCGATATTTGCGGTCCAGGCCTGACGCACGCCAATCAAGGCGGCGTTGGGACCAAGGTCTGCTGGCTTGGGTTGCTCAACACTACCGGCACACGACGCCAAACAAACGACAAACAACACCGCAAGTAGACTGAAAATCTTGCGGCCAAGGCCTCTCAAGGAAATTGACAACGTCACTTTTTGCTTTCTGTGTCTGCCGCCTCGGCAGGCGTCGTGCCAGTGGCAACCCGGGGTGCTGGCCGTGGGTCAACACCCAATGCATTCAGTTTGACTTCAACCAGGCGCCGATATTCTGCTGGTTCTTCAAATGATTTGAATGCGAGTTCGTACTGGCCACGGGCCTCGGCTTTTTTTCCTTGCAAAGAAAAAATGTCACCCCGGCGATCGGCAACCAGGGCCAAAAAGCCTGTGGGGAAAGTGCCAGCCAACTGCAGCAGTGCGTCGTCGTAGGATTTGGCATCCATCAACAGGCCAGCGAGCCGCAATTTGGCCACCGATTGATACCCATTGTCCGGCGACTTGTCTGCCACCCAGAGAAGAGATGATTTGGCCTCTGCCGTTTTACCTGCCTCGAAATAGACTTTGGCAGCTAATAAGGACGCTTGGCTCGCATAGGTCGTGGAAGGAAATTTATCCCTCATATCGGCAATCGCCCGATCAAGCTTTGAGATGTCCCCAACTTTGATCACCCTCTCCAGTTCGTCATACATGGCAGCCGCTTGACTGGCCTGTCCGATTTGCCAGCGTTGGTAGAGATTCCAGCCTGCGAAAGCACCCAAGGCCGCGATCAAAACCCAGCTGATGAGATTGCCGTATTGCTTCCAGAATGCCTTTAGCTGGTCAAGTTGCTCTTGTTCTTCGAGGTCTAGGTGATTTGCCATGTGAGATGAATTTAATTGATCAATTGTAGGGTGCGAGCCCAGCTAGAAATGCCGCCCAAAGGCTGGCGAATCTGCTGTCCGTCAATCTCCCGCAAGGACTTGACCGCAACGCAATTGCCCGCCAGCTCGTCGGCACCGAAAATCAAGGCGAACCGGGCGCCGCTGCTGTCGGCCCGCTTGAGTTGGGACTTCATGCTGGCCCATCCTTCAACTCCGCTGGCATGCATTTGAACGTTGACGCCGCAGTTGCGCAACTCAGCCAAGGCCTTGACAGCAACCGGCAGCGATGGCGCGTCAAGAATGACGGCAAACGCATCCGGTGCGGATGGCGCAATGTCTGCCGCTTGTTCTTTGACCAGCTCCAATACCCGTTCGAGCCCCATGCCCCAACCGACCGCCGGTGTTGGCTTGCCACCGAGCAATTCAAATAACCCGTCATATCGTCCGCCACCGCATAAGGTTCCCTGCGCGCCGAGCTGGTCGGTCACAAACTCAAACACGGTGTGTGAGTAATAGTCCAGGCCGCGCACCAGCCGGGGGTTGACTGCCCATTTGACGCCGCAAGCTGACAACAAGGACTTGACGGCATCAAAGTGCCGCAGCGAGCTTTCGCCCAGAAACCCAAGCAGTTGGGGTGCCGCCATCACCAAGGCTTGCATCGCAGGGTTTTTAGTGTCCAGAATACGCAATGGGTTGGTCAACAGCCGCCGCTGCGCCTCCGCGTCCAGCATATCCATGTGTTTTTGAAAATACGAAATCAAGCTGGCGCGATGCAACTTGCGCTCGGCCGGCAAACCGAGGCTGTTGATCTCAACCCGAAAATCGCGCAAGCCCAGGTCGGCCAACAAATCGTGCGCCAGCAACATCAACTCGGCATCGACTTGAGGGTCGGCAAAACCCAAAGCCTCAGCACCTAACTGGTAAAACTGGCGATACCGGCCACGTTGTGGTCGCTCATGCCGAAACATCGGGCCCATGTAGTAGAGGCGTTTGCCGCCGTCATAGGTCAAGTTGTGCTGAATCGCGGCGCGTACCACACCCGGGGTGTTCTCGGGCCGCAAAGTCAGCAATTCTCCATTCAGACGATCTTCAAAAGAATACATTTCTTTTTCGACGATGTCTGTGGCTTCACCGGTGCCACGAACAAAAAGAGCCGTGGGCTCAAGGATTGGCGTGCGGATGCTCTGGTAGGCATAACGTTTCATCCGCGTGCGGACTTTGTCTTCGAGCCAATCCCAGCGCGCTGAATCCGGCGGCAATATGTCGTTCATGCCCTTCACGGAGACCAGCTTCTCGGCCTTTGCAACGGGGCGACCGTCTGACTTTGGCACCAAAACACCGTCGACCGTTGATGCCGTCAATTTCTCTGTCATGTCGTTGCCACACTGGTTTCAGTGGCCCGTCGGTCGCCAAATCGGTTGTCGATATATTCTTCCACCACGCGCTGGAAGTCCTGCGCGATGCCTTCGCCACGCAGCGTCATGCGTTTTTCACCGTCAATGAAAACGGGAGCCGCTGGCGACTCGCCAGTTCCCGGAAGACTGATGCCAATGTCGGCGTGTTTACTCTCGCCCGGGCCATTCACGATGCACCCCATCACGGCAACTTTAAGCTTCTCCACGCCGGGATATTTTTCTCGCCAAACCGGCATCTGGGTCCGCAAGAACTGGTCGATCTGCTGTGTCAACTCCTGAAAGGTCGTGCTGGTGGTTCGCCCGCAGCCTGGACACGCTGTGACACTGGGAACGAATGTCCGAAGTCCCAGCGATTGAAGTATTTCGGAAGCGATCACAACCTCCTGAGTCCGCGCTTCACCGGGCGCAGGCGTGAGCGACACACGAATCGTGTCGCCAATTCCTTCTTGCAGAAGAATCGACATGGCCGTGGTCGACGCCACCGTACCTTTGGTGCCCATTCCCGCTTCCGTCAGGCCCAGGTGGAGGGGGTGGTCAGTGCGTTTGGCCAATGCCCGGTAGACGGAAATCAGATCCTGAACGCCGCTGACCTTGCACGACAGAATAATCTGGTTCGCGTCCATGCCCATGCTTTGGGCAAGGCGCGCAGACCCAATGGCCGATCGGATCAACGCCTCATACATCACTGGCTTGGCGTCCCAGGGCACCGCTCGGCGGCTGTTGTCGTCCATCAACCGAGCCAGCAGCTCCTGATCCAGGCTGCCCCAATTGACGCCAATTCGCACAGGCTTTTGCCATCGCAACGCGATGTCTATCATCTGGCCGAACTGGCGATCATGTTTATCGCCTTTGCCGACATTGCCCGGATTGATCCGGTATTTCGACAGCGCCTGAGCACAGGCTGGGTAATCCGCCAATAGACGATGACCGTTGTAATGGAAGTCACCGATCAACGGTACATCGATGCCCATGCGGTCGAGTTGCTCCCTGACGTGCGGAACAGCCTCTGCCGCCTCCGGCGTATTGACAGTGATGCGAACCATTTCGGAACCCGCCAAAGCCAATTCCTTCACCTGGATCGCTGTGCCGATGGCGTCTGCAGTGTCCGTATTGGTCATGGACTGCACGCGCACAGGTGCGTCTCCGCCAACGGTCACGACACGCTGACCCCATATAACCCGCGCTTGCCGGGATTTGCGGGTCGCGGGCGTGGCTGATTCAATCAAAACATTGGCATTCACTATCGCACCTCAAAACGCGCTACATTGTCTTTGGAGACGGGTGCAAGATCCAAGTTCTTGCCCCGAATTTGTACGTCAGTCGTATCGACCCGCCCGACGATCACAGACAAGGGAAGCATTCCGGTCACGTCGACAACTTCTCCACTGTCGATGACCTTGCGGACATGAACCAAGCCTGTTGCGTCTTTCACCTCAACCCAGGACGGACCGCGCGTCTTGATGACCAGCAGACCCTGCCGGGCGTCCAAACCGGTCGGTGGCAACAGGTTGGGCGTTGACCCGGCGGCCGGTGTTGCCATCAGGTTCGAAGCGTTTAAATTTGGCACAAGCAATGGGCTTGGACTTGCGGTCTGGGCGCCTGGAGCCGCAGCCACCGATGGTGCCGTTTGAACATCGAGCGCTGCCTGGTCAACCCGCACTGGCGAAGACGTTCCGGAGGTCGTTGGTTGACTGAGTGCGGGCGGTGCCACGGAAGGCGATGCTGGACTCAAATCGCCAACCAAGGTCTTGCCAGGCTGCTCGCTGGTTGAAAAAAACAGCAGGGACAGCGCCGCAACCAGAAGTGCCGCGCCCGCATAGGCAAACAGTTTGGCAAAAGGCTTTGTCAGGGAGGGGTGGCCAACACCGTTGCCCGAAGATTCGTTCAACGCTACCCCGCCACCGATGCCGTCCTGGAGCGGCGACGGAAACTTCTGATGTGCCAGCGGCAGTTTTTCCAGGATTGGTCTTGGGTCGGCTTTCAAAATCCGGCAGACGCTGGCTGCCAATGCCCGAGCGAAAACCGTGTCAGGCAGTAAATCAAGGCGATCTCCCTCCAACGCCTCCAGTTTCTTGACGGGCACCTTCAGCGATACCGCCAACGCGGCAATATGCAAGCCCGCAGCTTCACGGATTTGGCGCAGTTGTGCGCCTGCGGATGGACTGGCGGAGTCCGCGGCGGACTCGGTGCTGGCGTTCTGCGGCGTTGTGGTCGACTCACTCATCAAAAGCGCCCCGGTCAAACGCGGCCATTTCGCGGGATTTTGCAAACCGTTTGCGCAGCTGTCCCGCCAGCTGCTGCACCGCTTCCTGGTTTCGCATTCGACGCTCAACTTTGATACCGAGCCACAACGATTCTGAATTGGCAAGCTCACTGTTGTTCAGGCGTCGGACATAAAACTGGGAGCGCACCAATTCACCCCGTTCAAACAGCAGATTTGCCAGGTTGTAGCCAGCAATCGGATTGCCCGGGTCAAGTTCATAACTGCGAAGCAGGCTTTGCTCGCCCTCTGCCCGCAGACCGGCCCGAACCTGGCACAGGCCCTGCGCCATCCAGGATTTGGAGCGCCCCACGTAAACGGGTACCGAAATAGCTTGTGTAAAAGCCTGCTGTGACTCGACGTATCTGGCCTGTTGGCACAACATCCAGGCATAGTTGTGCAAAACATTGGGGTCGCCCGGTTTGAGCGCCAGCGCACGGCGAAAACTCTCTTCAGCCACCTTGGTGTCGTTGAGGCGCATATAGACCAACCCACGAAGGTTGTAGGCCTCAAACAAACCCGGATCAATCGAAATTGCCTGCTTGACCTCATCCAGCGCAACGTTGGTCTGACCCTGTTCAAAATAACCAACCGCCAGCTCCAGCCGGATGCGAGCGCGCCTGCGCCCCTCGGGTTCATCGGACTCGGTGACACGATCGCTTCGCGTTGCGGACGCACCGTCCTCGCCGGTGGATGCGCAGCCAGACAGGCCGCCCAGCGCGGTCAACAAAAGCGTTGCCAAACCAGCGTTCCAAACGCCACGGCTGAATCGGCGCAACCCAAACTGTGGCTTCATAAATTCAGTGCTCCTGTAACAGGCCAATTTTGCTGCCAGTGCGGCCGTTTGCGACAAAAACCAATGGCTGGTCGCCTGTAATTCGTCGCCGCGCCATCCGCTCGGCCGCACGCGTTCTATCCTTGACGTCGCCGGCCAGTTGTCCGCAAGCGGCGTCGATATCATCACCGCGTGTTTTGCGCACCGTTGTGACAACGCCCGCATCGACCAGAATTTTTGCAAAATTGCGCACTGACGTGTCTGGGGAGCGTGTCAATCCCGACGCCGGAAAAGGGTTGAAGGGAATCAGGTTGACCTTGCCCCAAACACCGCCAGTGGCATGCTCCCGCATCAGGGCGACCAGTTGATGGGCGTGGTCTGGCTGGTCGTTCACACCGTCCAGCATGCAGTACTCGAAAGTGATGAAGTCACGTGGCGCGTGCGCCAGATATCGGTTGCAGGCATCCATCAATTCGGCCAGCGCATATTTTTTGTTCAAGGGAACGAGGTCATTGCGCAAAAGGTCATTCGGCGCATGCAGCGACACCGCCAGCGCGACGGCGCAATCTTCACCAAGCCGGTCCATCATGGGCACTACCCCCGAGGTCGAAACCGTCACCCGCCGCCGCGACAGCCCGTAGGCATGGTCATCCAGCATCACACGCAATGCCGGCACCAGCGCTGAGTAGTTCTGCAAAGGTTCGCCCATGCCCATCATCACCACATTGGTGATCACCCGCTCAGAACGCTTGAGTTGTTTGCGTAAATCATGTTCAGCAAACCACAGCTGGGCCATGATTTCACCCGTGCTCAAGTTTCGGCTGAACCCTTGATGCCCGGTTGAACAAAACCGGCAGCCCACGGCACAACCCGCTTGCGACGAAACGCATAAGGTGCCACGGTTTTCTTCAGGGATGAAAACAGTTTCAATCGCATCGCCATTGCCGACATCAAACAACCATTTGATGGTGCCATCGCCGGACTCATGGCGGGCGTTGACGGTCAGTGGCGTAACGCTTGCCACGCCTCTGAGCTTCTCGCGCAGGGATTTCGCCAGGTCGGTCATGTCGTCAACGTTGCGCACGCCACGCTGGTGAATCCAGCGAAACAGCTGCTTGGCCCGAAAACGCTTTTCCCCGAGCTGCTCGCAATAGACGCTCAGGGCTTCGAGATCGAAGTCGAGGAGGTTGACCGTCATCGCGGGCGCTGCGGCTGTGGCATCAACGTTTGAAAACGTTCATGCCCGGAAAAAAGAAGGCGATTTCTCCCGCCGCAGTGTCGGCAGCGTCGGAACCGTGAACGGCATTGGCGTCGATGCTGTCCGCAAAATCAGCCCGAATCGTGCCAGCCGCGGCTTTTTTCGGGTCGGTCGCGCCCATCAGGTCACGGTTTTTCAAAATAGCGCCCTCACCTTGGAGCACTTGGATCATCACCGGGCCGGAAATCATGAAACTGACCAGATCCTTGAAAAATGGACGATCCTTGTGGACGCCGTAAAAAGCCTGGGCTTCAAGCAGCGACAAATGCGCCATCCGGGCCGCCACCACCTTCAGGCCGGCAGCTTCAAATCGTGCGTAAATTTGGCCAATGACGTTTTTGGCGACAGCGTCTGGTTTGATGATGGAGAGAGTGCATTCGATGGTCATGAGAAAGGGGTTCCTGAGCAAAAATTGTTAAAACCAAATTTGCCCCGTATTCAATGTTGGGCAAAGCCGCTTATTTTACCCTGCCTGCTATAAATTTACGACGCCGCCCGAAATCCTTGTCAATAACATGTGGGGCTCCGGCGATGCCGACGGCAGGCCTCCTGGTTTCACCCAAAAACCCCAGGCCGACTTTCACGTCAAAGCCAAACTTATCGGGAGTTGCCGCCGCGATTGCGTCCGTTGCCGCCCATGCCTGAGCCAGAATTGCCATTGCCTCGCCGGGCATTGCCACCAAACCCTGATCCTTGGCGCTGGCGCGTGAAACTGTCCGCCCCGATGTAGCCGAATGCCGTCTTCATGGGATCTGGCTGGGCATTTCCCTCGTGCCGATCCTCGCGCGGGGCGGAGTTGCCCATGGGTGGGCGCGCGCGATTGCGTCCCGGCCCCCTGCCCTGACCTGGTGCTGGTCCTTGACCTTGACCTTGCCCTTGACTTTGTCCTTGGCCGGGACCTCGATTTTGCCCACCGCCCATAGGCGAGAAATTGCCAGAACTCGGATTTGGCCCGCCTGGCCGAGGGCCGCGACCCCGGTTGCGCCCGCCGCCAGGGCGCCCCCGCTGGCCATCGGCATTCTGTGCGCCCGCGCCATCTTGCTGGCCTGAAAAACTGGGGCCGACCGGCCTCCCACGCAAACCCGAAGTAGGGTCCGTGCCGCGCGGCGGCCTGCCGTCGCCCGGGCGCTGCCCCGCAGCTTGGCTCAGGCTGCGAATATCACCTTCGTCAAGTTCCATCCAGGCACCACGGCGCAGACCGCGCGGCAAGACCATTGCGCCGTAGCGGATCCGGATCAAACGACTCACCGCGTGGCCGACCGCCTCCATCATGCGCCGCACTTCGCGGTTGCGGCCTTCCGAGATGGTGACGCGGTACCAGCAATTGGCACCTTCACCGCCGCCTTCCTCAATCGAAGAAAACTGCGCCATGCCATCGTCCAGCTTGACGCCTGCCAGCAATTTTTGCTTTTCCTCGGCATTGAGGCTGCCCAGCACCCGCACCGCATATTCGCGCTCGAGGCCAAAACGCGGATGCATCAGGTTATTGGCGAGTTCACCTGAACTGGTGAACAACAGCAGCCCTTCAGTGTTCAGGTCCAGCCGACCCACCGACTGCCATTTTCCCTGGTGCAGCTTGGGCAAGCGCCTGAAAACAGTCGGGCGGTTTTGTGGGTCATCGTGGGTAACCACCTCGCCTGCAGGCTTGTGGTACGCAATGACCCGAGGCGGCGGCGCATCAATTCGAAACCGGATGGGCTTGCCATTGACCTTGACATGGTCGCCAAACTGGATGCGCTGGCCAATGTGGGCCGGTTCATTGTTGACGGTGATGCGCCCTTCCATGATGAGCTGCTCCATTTCGAGCCTTGAGCCCATGCCCGCCTGGGCCAGCACCTTGTGCAGCTTGGGCGATTCCGCCTGGGGCGCAAGCACGCGTTTGATGGCGGCCTGATCTTGGCCTGACGCATCAGCCGACTCGTCGGCATCAAACTGACCTGAAATCACGTCGTCGAATCGATTGGCCAAGCTTGGGCCAGCCCGCCTGGTCGACCCGGCGACGGGTCTTGGCGCAATCACATCCGGTGTCGCGCTGGAGGCTGGCGCTGCCACGTCCGCCACCGCTGGCGCGCTGTCCGCCAAATACGGGACAGCGTTTTCGGTTTTTTCAACTGCTACATTATCAGTAGCTGTCCACGCAGCATTGACGGGAACATTCGGCACTACTGACGGGTTAGACGGGCCGGAAGCGTCCAAACCGGGGTTTTGGGATTCTGTCGTCATGTTGGGTGGGCCCCGATAGGTGAATCAGTTTCGTTCGACGGCGCAGGCGGACTCGCCTGGGCCGGTGTTGTCGTTGGCCTATCGGTCGCAACCAGTGCGTCGATGGGCAACCTGGCTTGTGAGTGGTCGGCCAGATGTGCGGCCGGGTTTGTGGCCAGATTTACCGGCAAATGCCCGGCTCCCAAAGTCAGGGCATTCAGGGCGTCGGCACCGCTCTGCGGATCGTCCTGGGCCGGCAGCTGGTCAAGCGACTCAATCCCCAAGTCATCCAAAAATTGTCGGGTGGTGGCAAATAACGCAGGCCGGCCAACGGTTTCGCGGTGGCCGATGACCTCGACCCAACCCCGGTCTTCCAGCTGTTTGATGACCAGGGCGTTGATTGTCACGCCTCGAACACCTTCCATGTCGCCCCGCGTGACCGGCTGGCGATAAGCGATGATCGCCAGCGTTTCCAGCGCGGCGCGGGTGTAGCGCGGCGGTTTTTCAGGATGCAGGCGGTCCAGGTACGGACGCATTTGCGCGCGGCTCTGAAAACGCCAACCCGACGCGACCTGGACCAGTTCCACACCCCGCGGGGTCCATTCAAGCTGAAGCTCGGCCAACAAGGTTTTGAGTGAATCGGCACCCAGCTCATCGTCAAACAAGGTGCGCAGCTCACGCACCGCCAAAGCTTGCGGGGCGCAGATCAAGGCGGTTTCTAAGATGCGTTTGGCGTCCACCGAATTCATGGGCTTGGAATTTCCGGAAAAAAAATTTGCGCCTTCAGGGAGGCAAACAAAGCTGGGCAGCGGTTGTGGCGGATTCGAGCTTGGGCCTAACAAGCAACTGGCAACTGATAAAGGGCAACAGGAAACAGGCAACACGCAACACGCAACAGGGTTCAGGTGGCTCTGCAAAACGACGACTTACCTGGGCCCATCGGGCCTGTCATTTGGGCCGCAAACAACGTTCAGCGGTTCCATGGCGGCCCAACAGTGGTTGCCGAGGGCTCACGAGCACCTTGGAAAGCCACGCTGCACTGCGTTTGTCAATTGGCGGTCGACCCGATTTTTCTTTGAACCCAAACCAGGCTTTTATTCGCCGATTATTTTGGCAACTTCAGCGCTTTTTGCCGGTTGAGCAAGGTCTGATTGTAACTTAGCCCCAAGGGCGGCAGGGCGTCCGCCATGTCTTGCGGCAGCGCGGCATGGAACACGAGTTCCTTGCCCGAATGCGGGTGTTTGAGCGCCAAGCGCCAGGCATGCAGAGCTTGGCGCTGCATGCCGCCAGTCGCCACGCCGCCATACACGGCGTCTGCAAGCAATGGGTAACCAATGGCGGCCAAATGCACCCGAATCTGGTGGGTGCGGCCGGTGTGCAAAGTGCAACGCACCAAAGACGCCTGGGCTGACGTGTCCAGCAGTTCAACCGTCGTTTGTGCTGCTTTGCCCGAGGCATTGGCCAAATCGACCACCGCCATGCGCAGGCGGTTGCGCGGGTCGCGGCCAATCGCCAAGTCAATGTCACGCGTCGGCGGGCCGCTCCAGCTGCGGGTGCAAATCGCCAGGTATTGGCGGCTGACGGCCCGTGCGGCGATCATGTCCACCAGTGCGTCCATCATGGGCCGGGTTCTGGCCACCAGCATCAGCCCGGACGTGTCTTTGTCCAGCCGGTGCACGATGCCCGCCCTGGGCAACCCACAAGACAGGTCGTCCAGCGCCAGCAAGCCATTGAGCAAGGTGCCGCTCCAATTGCCGGGCGCGGGATGTACGACCAGCCCGGCAGGTTTGTTGATCACCAGTAGATACGAATCTTCAAACACAATTTCGAGCTCTATGGCTTCAGCTCGGAAAGCCTGACTTTGCGGCGTGGGCCGCAGTTCAATGGAG